>NZ_LXYF01000024.1:0-107113 GCF_002894065.1 Sphingobium sp. SA916 | reverse complement strand
GATCAGCCATTCCTTGTCCGTTAGTTCATACCGCCGCCGCGCCATACGCCCTCCATTCTCAAAGAGCGCCTGAATCATGCGAAGGCGGAGAGCTCAACTCAAATTATGAGTTCACGCCCTAGAAATCCGCCGTCACGAAATCAAGGTCAGAGGGGCTGCGATTGCTTCGCGAAAAGCCGCCAGAAAGCGCGCGCCGGTGGCGCCATCGATGACGCGGTGGTCGAAACTGCCCGTCACCGTGGCAACTGTCGCTAGGCCCAGCTCGCCTCCAACCTTCCAGGGCCTTTGCAGGCCTGCGCCGATCCCAAGGATCAGGGCCTGAGGCGGATTGATCACCGGGAACATCTCGTCGATGCCGTACATGCCGAGATTGGAAATGGATGCGGTGCCGCCCTGATATTCTTCCGGCGTCAGTTTTCCATCGCGCGCCTTGGCGGCAAGGCTTTGGCTCTGGCGAGCGATCGCCGACAAGGACAGCCGATCGCAATTTTGAATGACCGGCGTCACCAGCCCGCCGTCGATCGCCACCGCCATCGCTACGTCGGCCCGGTAGAACCGATACATCCGATCTCCCGCGAATTGCACGTTGGCATCGGGCTCATCGACCATCGCCCTGGCCAGGGCCTTGATCATGAAATCGTTGACCGACAGTTTGATGCCCTGCTTTGCGAGGCTTGCGTTGATCTCGCCGCGCAGTTTCAAAAGCGCGTCCAGGGGGCAGTGGACCGAGAGATAGAAATGCGGAACCGTCTGCTTCGATTCCGTAAGGCGGCGCGCGATCGTCTTGCGCATGCTCGAAAGCTTGATCGCCTCGAACGGTACCCCGCTCGGCGGCGGCGCGAACACAGGCTCGGTCGCGTTCGGTCTGATCTTTTCCGGCGAGCGCTCGGGAGCTTGCTGCAGGCCAAGGTCGGCCCGCATGATGCGCCCTCCCGGACCGGTCCCGACAATCCCGCTGAGGTCCAGCCCCTTGGCGTCGGCGATGCGCTGGGCAAGGGGACTGACCTTGCTGCGATCGGCTCGAAATGGCCTCAGGCGTTCGATCGCGGGTGCAGGATGGACCGGCACCGACGCGGGAACTGGGTCCGGCGAGACGACCGGCATCTCATGGAGCGATCCACCTGCCGCTATCGCCGCGTCCCCCTGCGCCAGCACCGCGATCACCGTGCCGACGAGCACATTTTCGGTTCCATTGGCGACCTCGAGCGAAGCAATCCGACCATCGTCGGCCGCTTCCAGTTCCATCGTGGCCTTGTCGGTCTCGATTTCGGCCAGGACATCTCCCTGATTTACGGTATCGCCAACGGACACCAGCCATCTGGCGAGCGTGCCCTTCTCCATCGTCGGCGAAAGGGCTGGCATTTTGAGTTCGATGGTCATGTCAGTCTTCCAGGAGGAGCGCCGCGACGGCTTCGACGATCGCATCGGCATCCAGACGATATTCGCGGTAGAGATCGGCCAAATCGCCGGTCTGGCCGAAACGATCGGTGCCGAGAGCGCTGACGCGCATGCCCCTGACGCCGCCGAGCCAAGACAATGCCGATGGCGAGCCATCGATGATGGTCACCAGACCGGCATCAGGCGACAGAGCCGACAGGAGAACATCGGCATGGCTGGCGGTTGGCGTTCCCCTCCAGCGAGACGCCTGGCTCGCTGACCAGCCGCGGTGCAGCAGGTCGGGGGACGTGACATTCAGAACACCCAGGCCAGGCAGGTCATCGACCAGACTTTCATAGGCGGAGAGCACCTCGGGCGCGATCGCCCCAGTGAAGACGATTGCTGCCGCAGCGCCTTGTGAAGGGCGCTTCAGCCAATATCCGCCCTTGAGCGCATCGCCTTCCCAGGCGTCGCCTTCGCGCGGGATTTGCGGGATCGCGCGAGTGGTCAGCCGCAGATAGACCGAGCCCCCCTGATCCGCCTGCATGTGATCGAAGGCCCAATGCATGAAAATGGCGAGTTCATCGGCATAGGCCGGTTCGAAATAGGTCAGCCCCGGTTGCCCCATGCCGATCAGGGGTGCGTTGATCGACTGATGGGCGCCGCCTTCAGGGCCCAGGGTCAGGCCGGATGGCGTTGCCACCAACAGAAAGCGCGCGTCCTGATAACAGCCGTAGTTGAGCGCATCGAGGCCCCGCGCGATGAAGGGGTCATAGACCGTGCCGATCGGCAGCAAGCGGCTGCCGAACAGCGGCGCCGACAATCCCAAGGCGGCGAGCATCAGAAAGAGATTATTCTCCGCTATGCCGAGTTCGATATGCTGCCCCGCCCGATGCGCAGCCCATTTCTGGGCCGAGGGTATCTTCGCGCCGGCAAAGACGTCCTCGAACTCCTGTCGCCGGAACAGGCCACGCTGATTTACGAACGCTCCCAGATTGGTCGAGACGGTGACATCCGGCGATGTCGTGACGATCCTGTCGGCGAGCGGGTGCCTGGACTTGGACAGGTCCAGCAGGATGCGGCCGAAAGCAGCCTGGGTCGACTGCTCCGAACCCTCGGGCGCCTTCAGCCGATCGGGCACGGCAATGCGGTCGGCCGCCGGCTCGGCTTTCATCCGCGCGATCGGGCTCGTCTCGATGAAAGCCCGCAACTTCGCGGCCCGGTTGTCGCCCATTCCGGAAAAAGGCGCCCACTCTTCACCCTCCGCGATCCCGAGAGAGTCTCGCAGCGTTTCGATCTGCCGGGCGTTCATGAGGCCAGCATGATTATCCTTATGCCCCGCGAAGGGCAGGCCGTTGCCCTTGATGGTGTAGGCGATAAACATCGTCGGCCTATCGTCCGCAGCCTGTTCGAACGCCTCCAGGATCGTCTCGACGCAGTGCCCGCCCAGATTGGTCATCATCGCGGCAAGCGCGTCATCGTCGTAACCGGCCAGCAGTTCGGTGATGTCGAGCTTTTCGCCAATGTCGGACTGGAGCCGCTCCCGCCAGGCTGCTCCACCCTGATAAGTGAGCGCAGCGAAATCGACGTTCGGGCAATTGTCGATCCATTCCTTGAGCACCTTGCCGCCAGGCCGCGCGAAAGCGTCGCGTTGGAGCTTTCCGTATTTGAGCGTAAGCACGCGCCAGCCGCAGGTCGCGAAAATATCGTCGAACCGATTGAACATGCGGTCCGCAGTCGTGTGATCTAGCGACTGCCGGTTATAGTCGACGATCCACCAGCAGTTTCGGATCTGGTGCTTATAGGCTTCGATCAGGCACTCGTAGATGTTCCCCTCGTCAAGCTCCGCGTCGCCCATCAGGGCGATCATCCGGCCTGCATCCGCTTCGGCCAGTTGCCCATGCGCGATCAGATAGTCCTGCACCAGGCTTGCGAACGCCGTGATCGCCACGCCCAAACCGACCGAGCCTGTCGAGAAATCGACCGGGATGACGTCCTTCGTGCGGCTTGGATAGCTTTGCGCCCCGCCGAAACCGCGAAAACGCTGGAGTTGATCGAGCGATTGTTGGCCCAACAGGTAATGGATCGCATGCAGGACGGGGCCGGCATGAGGCTTGACCGCGACCTTGTCGTTCGGGCGCAGGGCATGGAAATAGAGGGCCGCCATGATCGTGCTGATCGAGGCACAGCTCGCCTGATGTCCACCGACCTTCAAGCCGTCACGGTGCTGTCTCTGATTGTTGGCGTGGTGAATGGTCCACGATGCCAACCAGCGCAGCCTCTCATCGAGTGTCGACAGGTTCGCGACCGTCTCGGACAGGCTCGGAGAATCGATCGCCGTTTGGGAGGACATGCTCAGGCTGCCTTTCGGAGAAGTTTCAGTCCGAAGATGGGCTGAGAGCGACGGGGAACCCTGCCGCCTCTATCTTCGCGATGATCGGACCGAGCGCGCCGGGATCGGACAGCTCGATGTCGAGTGCTACATCTGTGGAGCGGGCGGTGGCGCCGCCGAACACACGCTCATGGCGAACGTTCAGGATGTTGCCCGCGCCTTCGCCGATGATTGTGGCGATCCGGCCGAGTCCGCCCGCCTGATCCTGGGTGTTGACCGTCAGCCGCACGAATTGGCCGGCACGCGCGAGATAACGCTGGAGGACCGAAATGAGGACTCTGGCGTCGATATTCCCCCCCGAAAGGACCAGGCCAACGCGCTTTCCGCGAAAGAGGTCCGGTTCGGCCAAGACAGCCGCCAACCCTGCCGCTCCCGCCCCCTCGCAAAGCGATTTCTCGATCTGCAGGAGTAGGGCGATGGCATCCTCTATCCGTTTCTCGGGAACGACGATCATCCGATCCACGAGTTGTTTTGCGTGATGCGTCGTCAGCGGATCGGCGGTCGCGACGGCAATTCCTTCCGCCACCGAATTCCCGCCACGCACCACGACTTCCTTTGCACCGCTCAGCGCCTCTGCCATGGAGGGGTAGAGTTCGGACTGGACGCCGAATATCTGGGTCGTGGGCGAAAGAGCCGCGAAGACCGTGCCGACCCCGGCGATCAGCCCGCCGCCCCCCACTCCGGCGATAACGGCGTCCAGGGCCGGACCATCCTCTACCATCTCCAGGCCGACCGTTCCCTGCCCCGCGATCACCAGCGGATCGCTGAACGGGTGGATGACGGTCAGCCCCTCTCTGCTCGCCAGTTCCGTCAAATGGCCGGATGCTTCAGCGAAGTTAGCCCCCGCCAAAATGACGCGTGCACCGAATCCCTCTGTTCGCTGGACTTTCACACCTGGCGTATTGCGCGGCATGATGATCGTGGCGGGTATTCCCAGCCGCCGCGCATGGAGTGCGACGCCTTGGGCATGATTGCCGGCAGACACCGCCACGACTCCGCGCTGCGATTCTTCAGCGCTTAACACGCTCAGCCGATTGAGCGCACCGCGCTCCTTGAACGACGCGGTGAACTGAAGATTTTCGAACTTCAACCAGACTTCCGCTCCGGTTAGCTCGGATAAGGTCTGCGATTGAAGAAACGGCGTTCGAACCACGGCCTGACCAATCCTCGCCGCCGCCTCCCGAACGTCTTCCAAGTTTATCAGCTGACGACTGGAATGTCCGGTATCGCCCGCCGTCCGCGATCCTTGAGTTTCATGGCCGTGGACGCGCTCTATCTCATTCATTTGCTACGCCTAGTCTGCCAAGCCGTTGTTATGCCCAATGCAAACGGTAAGCCGCTCTGAGCTGGCGTTGGATAAGGCCGACTATCAAATTAAGCATCCTTATGAATTTTCATATTGGGACAGTAAGTATACTGTTTGAGACACCCATTTGCCATGGTGCCGAGGCCGCTGCACACGGCGTTGAAGCACCCAGTCCTTTTATCATTCCGCGCAACCTGCCGAAACGGACGCCGCAATCGGCAAACCCTCCGCCCCAGTGCGTCAAAACCCAGCGAGGGTTTTGCGTAGCTCTTTGGGCTTTGGCAGCTCCTGGGCTCGTAATGTGGGGGATGATCGATGACGATTTCGCGCGATGGCTTGTCCTATGACGTTGTGATCGACCGCAAGGTCACGATGAAGGCGCGCGACGGCGTCACCTTTGCCATGGACATCTATCGTCCGGCGGCGGGCGACCAGCCGCTGGAGGGACGTTGGCCCGTGCTGGTCGAGCGTACCCCCTACGACCGCGGCCTGTGGCGCATTGAGCGCTTCGGTCGTCAGGCGGCGGCGCGCGGATATGTATTCGTCAGCCAGGACGTGCGCGGGCGCAACGAATCCGAGGGGCTATTCGAGATGATGACCGGGGCGCACGACGAAGGCGCCGACGGTTTCGACACTTTAAGCTGGATTCATGCGCAGCCCTGGTGCGACGGCAGGATCGGCACCGTGGGCGGATCCTACAGCGCGACGAACCAACAGGCGGCGGCGCTTGAACATCCGCCGGGGCTGTGCGCCCAGGTTCTGCGTGACTGCGGCACCAACTACTATCAGCGCTCCTTCCGGGTGCACGGCACCTTCAACGTCGGCAACACGCTGGCCTGGATCGTCCACAGCGCCAGCCTCGGCAGGGAGGCGATGGCGGACCCGAAGGTCAAGGCGGCGATAGGGGACATGCGGGACAATTTGGCGGACTGGGTTGCCAGGCTGCCGATAAAAAAGGGGCAGTCGCCCATCGCGCTGAGTTCCGAATATGAAGACTATTACTTCAAGATGGAGGAGCGGTCCGACGATCAGCCCTATTGGCAAAGCACCGGATTGCGGATCGAGGGGCGCTATGACGACTATCCCACCGATGTCGCTCCCCTTCTCATCACGGGTTGGTTCGCGACTCATGCCGCCGCCAACTTCGACAAGTTCGTGGAATTCCGGAAGCGCTTGAAAAAGCCGGTTCAGATCATTTCCGGACCGTGGATCCATAGCCCGTCGATGCTGCAGGACACTTCGGCCGGCATTGCCGACTTCGGCGAGGCGGCAGGGATGCTCGGTCCGATCGACGAGCGCTGGCTGGACTGGACCGACCGCTGGGTGCGCGGCATCGAGAACGGCATCGATCGCGAGCCGGCCGTGCGCTACTTCATGATGGGCACGGGCGATGGTCACTGGACCGAGAAGGGGCTCGTCTTCCATGGCGGTGAGTGGTGCGGCGCAGAGCAATGGCCGCTCCCCGCCACCGCATTCACGCCCTTCTATCTGGCAGACGACGGGCGGCTTGACCGCGAACCAGGGGCCCGGGAGCCTGCCCGCTTCACCTTCGATCCGAACGACCCGGCGCCGGGGCTGGGAAGCAACACGGCCCAGTTGATCGAGTTCAGCGCCTTCGTGATGCCCGGCCCGCGCGACCAGCGCTGCTCTCCCGAATTCGCGGCGTGCAAGGGAAGCGATCGGCCGATTCGGGAGCGGGCGGATGTTCTGGTTTTCGAGACCGAGCCGCTGGCGGAGGGTATCGAGGTCACGGGGCCGCTGGAGGTGCGTCTGTGGGTCTCATCTTCGGCGCCCGACACGGATTTCACCGCCAAGCTGATCGACGCCTACCCGCCCAGCGACGACCACCCCGAAGGTTTCGCGATGCTTATCAGCGAAGGCATAGTCCGGATGCGCTATCGTAACGGCCGGGTGAAGCAGGACCTCATAAAACCCGGCGAAATCTACGAGATCGCGATCGAACTGACGCCGACCAGCAATTTCTTCAAACGAGGCCATCGCATAAGGCTCGACATCTCGAGTTCCAGCTTTCCGCAGCATGACGTCAATCCGAACACGGGCGAACCGCTCGGCCACCATAGCAAAATGGTGGTAGCCGAGCAGGCGGTATTCCGGGATCTCGTCCGACCGTCGCATATCCTCTTGCCTGTCGTGCCCGCCTGACCGGCGGGAATGAGGCGGATATACCGCCGACGAAGACAGGCGATGCCATCCTGATCATGCCGTTTTCATGTCGCATATTGCAAACCGTTCGTCTCGATCAGTGCAGTGCGAACATGACGGCGGTCCTAGCCAGAAGTCGAGCCGTTGGGCCTGGAGATGCTTGAATGAAAAACGGGGACATGCGCGACGAGGCGGTTGCCTGCGATCCAGTCGCGCTGGAGATTATCGTGGGAGCCCTGCGGGCTGCGCTGAGCGAAATGGGAGCGCTTCTCGAGCGCACCGCCATGTCGGCAATGATCCGTGAAAAGAAGGACTATTGGGTATCCTTCTTCGATCCGGAAGCGCGTATGGTCGCGGGAACCGTGCTGCCCCTGTTCGGGCAGATCGTGAAGCCGATCATCGAGCATTATCCGATCGAGGACATGCGCAGCGGCGACGTATACTGGTTCAACGATTGCTACGCGACGCAAGGCGCCGTCACGCATAGTCCCGACCAGGTTTTCGTGGCTCCGGTTTTCGTCGCGGGCGAGTTGTGCGGTTTCGTGCAAAGCTGGGCCCACCTGAGCGACATCGGCGGTTCGCAGCCCGGTTCGATCTCCCCCGATGCGAAGAGCATCTTCGAGGAAGGGATCATCATTCCTCCCGTTCGTCTGTTTCGCGAGGGCGTGGAAAACAGCGAACTGCGGCGTATCTTCGAGCGCAACTCGCGCTATCCCGACATCAATCGCGGCGACATGCGCAGTCTCGTCGCGGCGCTCCGGCTTGGTGAGCGCCGCTTCACCGAACTGGTCGATCGGTTCGGGCGCCAGGTCGTCCTCAGCGCCTTCCAGCAGGTTCAGGACAGGACCGAACGTCGCGCCCGATCGCTTTTCCAGGAAATGTTCCCGGTCGGAACCTACAGCGGAGCCGACGTGGTTGATACGGATGGCTGCGGGAACGGTCCTTTCCACGTTCGCGTGAAGATGGACGTGAACTCGAACGGCGTGTCCATCGATACCAGCGAGACCGACGATCAGGCCGAAGGGCCGATCAATTACATCATGCATCCCGTCGTGCCATCGCTGGTCTTCGGCATCTTCCTGACCTCGCATGATCCGTTCGAGGCGTTGAATGACGGGATGATGCGGCTCGTCGACGACGTCGTCCTTCGGCCCGGAAGCCTGGTCCAGCCCATCTTCCCGGCGCCGGTCGGCCAGCGCAGCATGTCCTGGCTCAGACTCCAAAGCGCCATCATGGCGCTCATCGCCGAAGCCGCGCCCGGCCGCGGCATCGCTTCCAATCCCGCCTATACCTTCTATTTCATGCGCGGTGTCGATCCTGCCACGGGCAAGGCCTTTCTGCTCATCGACGGGGTTGCCGTAGGATATGGAGCGCGGTCTTTCGCGGACGGGCATGACGCGGTCTATTTCGTCGCGCAGGAGAATTATCCGGCGGAGTTCATCAACAGCAACTATCCAGTTTTCCTTCGCAAATACGCCATTCGCCCGGACTCTGGCGGTCCGGGGCGCTATCGCGGCGGATGCGGGGTCATCCGCGAGATCGAGGTCCTGGCCGATGAGGTGGTGATCAGCACCCGCATCGATGCCACCGTAAACACGCCTTGGGGCATCTACGGCGGCCAAAGCGGCCGGCCCGGGCGGGCGCGTGTCAATGTCGGTCGTCCCGACGAGCGGGTGCTCGATCCTCTTTCCGACGGCACGATCCTTCGGCGGGGCGATATCCTGCAGATCGAGACAGGCGGAGGCGGAGGCGTCGGACATCCCTTCGACCGTCCGAGCGAGGACGTCCGCCTCGATGTCCTCCGCGGCTTCGTCGGGCGCGAGGGCGCTCGCGAAGACTATGGTGTGGTGCTGACGGGCGAGGGGCTGGAGTTGGACATCGACGAAGAGGCGACGGCCCGGCTGCGCGCGCAGCGCGGCGAGACCAAGCTATTCCATCGCAATATTTATATCGATCGGATCGGATGAACATGACCAGGGGAAATGGAGAACTCGATCTGTCTGTCGCGATCGATACCGGGGGGACTTTTACCGACGTCACGCTGCTCGACCGCGCAAGCGGTGCCATATGGACGGCCAAGGTGCCATCGACGCCGGCGGACCCGTCGGAAGGGTTCATGAACGGCATCCAGCGGGTGTTGGAGCTTGCGGGATCGAACGGAGAGCGCCTGTCGCAGGTCGTCCACGGTACGACCGTCGCCACGAACCTGATCCTGGAGAGCAAGGGCCCCCTCTGCGCCTTGCTCACAACGGCGGGCTTCCGGCATGTCCTGGAGATCGGGCGGCATGATATACCACGAGGCACCAACCTCTACTCCTGGCAAAAGCCGGCGCGGCCTATCCGGCCGGAACTCATCGTCGAGGTCGGCGGCCGGCTGAACAAGGCGGGAGAGGAGGTCGAGCCGCTCGATCTCGCGGCTGTTCGTTCGGCGGCGAAGCTGTTCAAGCGGCAGTCGGTCAAGGCGATCGCGATCAGCTTTCTGCACAGCTATGCTGCGGACATCCATGAGCGCGCCGCGCGCGAGGCCGTTCTGGAAGAGTGGCCGGAAGCGATCGTGACGATCTCCTCGGAAGTCCTGCCGACCTTCCGCGAATTCGAACGCTCGATGGCGACGGTGCTCAACGCCTATGTCATGCCGGCGGTCTCGACCTATGTGGAACGGCTGGAAGGGCGGCTGCGGGACGATCGTGTCGCGGCGCCGCTGTTGCTGATGAAGTCCAATGGCGGCGTTTCAAGCGCCCAGGCGATCCGGCGCGAGCCGGTACAGACCGCTCTCAGCGGGCCGGCGGCCGGCGTCGTGGGCATGCAGCTCTTCGCGAAGCTCGCAGGTTATCCGGACGTGATCGGCGTCGACATCGGCGGAACCTCTGCGGACATCAGCCTGATCAAGGGTGGCGCTCCCGGCATGACATCCCAGGGCCGCGTGGGGGAATGGCCCCTCACGATCCCGATGGTCGACATCAACACCATCGGTGCGGGTGGCGGATCGATCGCGCGCATCTCCGACTCCGGCGGCCTCACCGTCGGTCCCGACAGCGCCGGCGCTCAGCCGGGACCGGTATGTTACAGCCGAGGCGGCACGGAGCCCACGGTGACAGACGCCCACGCTGTCCTAGGCCATCTTCCCGCGACACTGCTCAAGGGCGAGATGCAGCTCGACATCGCCGCGGCGCGCGACGCGATCCGGACACGTATCGCCGAACCGCTCGGCCTTACCATCGAAGACGCCGCGCGGGGGATTCTGGCTCTGGCCGACAACAAGATGGTCGGCGCGATCCGGGTGGTCTCGGTCGAAAAAGGCTACGATCCACGCGATTTCGCGCTCGTCCCGTTCGGCGGGGCTGGACCGCTGCACGGCGGCGCCCTTGCCCGGCTTCTGGGAATGCGGACCTTGCTGTTGCCGCCCTCTCCTGGCGTGCTCTCTTCGATCGGCTTGCTCGCTTCCAATCTCCGATCGGATTTTCAGCGCACCTGCATCCAGGATGCGGGAAGCCCGGATTTCGATGCCCTTCGCGCCAGCTTCAGCGTTCTGGAGAGCGATGCCGTGACCTGGTTCGACGATGAGCAGGTGCCTTCCACGGGCCGCTCGATCCGGCGGATCGCGAGCATGCGCTATCAAGGACAAGGCTTTGAGCTTCAGGTGGGATGGGACCGTGAGGTGTCGGAGGCCGATGCCCTTGCAAAGGCGCTGGCGGAGTTCCATGACCTTCATGAAGCCCTGTACACCTTCTCCCAGCCTGAAATGCCGGTCGAGATCGTAACCGTCGGCGTCGAGGCGATCGGCACCTTGCCCGAACCGCCCATCAGGAAGCTCGCGGCAGCCGGTGACATCGCCGCAGCCCGGATTGGCGAGCAGATCGTGCACTTCGCCGATGGCGAGCGGATGACCCCGATCTTCAGCCGGTCCGAGCTCGGCGCGGGCGCCATCATATCCGGACCCGCCATCTTCCAGCAGCTCGATACCACCATCGTCATGCTGCCCGGACAGGCGGCGCGGATCGACGATTACGGAAACATGATCATTACCGAGGCTTGATCATGGTGAAGGGCGTGAGATTATCTTCGGAAGAGCCGCTGGCCGAGAAGCTCGGCGTCTTCTTGCAAAACCTCCGGAAGCAGCCGGATTTGCTGATCGAGCGGCTTGATCGCAAATCGACTGGCATGTCGCGGGAGAACTGGACCTTCGACGTGGTGAGTGGCGGATCCGACGATGTTCGGGAATCGCTCATTCTCCGCCGCGATCCCGTTGGCGGCATGCTCGAGACGGATCGCCGCGCCGAATATGAGGTGCTTGTCAGGCTGCGCGAAGCAGGGTTTCCGATTCCCAAGGTCTTCGGTGTCGATCTGGATGGCTCGCAACTTGGACGACCGGCACTGGTGATGGAGATCGCGCCGGGTGCCTGCGAATATTTTGCCCTGACGGGTTCCCGCCCGCTGGAAACCCGGATGCGGCTGGCCAGCGATTTCCTGCAGCTGCTCGTCGACCTGCAAGCGATCGACTGGCAATCCGCCGGCCTCTCCGAAACGTTGGAAGATCCCGGTCCCGTTCCAGCTCTTTTCGAACTGGAACGCTGGAAGGGCGAACTTGATCGTGTCGCGCTCGAACCCATGCCGGAACTGGAGTTGATACGCGTCTGGCTTCAGGAGCGGGCCCGACCGGCGCGCAAGATCGTTCTGGTGCACGGCGACTTCAAACCCGGAAACGCGTTAATTCACGAGGATCGCTTCAGCGCAGTGCTCGATTGGGAAACGGCCCACCGCGGCGATCCGCTGGAGGATCTGGGCTGGATCACCAATCCCGCTCGGGCCAGCGAACATCAGATCCCCGGCCAGTGGGAACGCGGCGAAATCCTTGCCGAATTCCGGAAGCGCACGGAATATGATTTTGACGAAGACGAAGTGCACTGGTGGAACGTCTTCGCTTGCTGGAAGCTCGCGATCATCGTGCTGACCGGGCTGCGGTCGACGGTCGACGGGAAGTTCGACCGCATCCACCACAACCCGACATGGCTCTACCGCCAGATGCTCAAGATGGTGGAGTTCGCCTGATGCGTCCTACGATCGCCGAACAGCTGAGCGAAACCCGCCGCATTTTAACTGACGTCCTCACGCCGCGGATCAAAGACGATTATGCGCTCCAGATCATGCGCATGGCGTTCTCCAACCTGGAGATGCTCGAGGGCGCTTGGCCGAAAGTCCTGCCTTTCCTTCATTGGGATAATCAGGTCACTCTGACGCTCCTGGGCGATGTTCGGGGCCAGATGGACGCCGATCTCGCATCCGCGGTCGAGCAAGCCGAGCAAATTGTTTCGATCGACCCCTTCGACGTTTCAACGCTCGAAACGCGCAACGCCGAGCTACGGATGCTTCTCCATCGCGCGATAGGGCAATGCTCGCAGCAGGAACGGCGCGTCATCCAGGCGCATTTGCTTGAGCGAACCGCACGCTATCCGATGCGGCCCCTGAAGGCTTCATCGACCGGAACGCAGGAAAAGAAGGGCGACTGATATGCTCACCGAACTGGACGATTGCTTGTGGCATCAACTTCCCACGACATTCGATCATGTCGGCACCAGCGACCCCCGCTTCTTCGATCGTTTCTGGTTCGCCGCCTATGCGCGCGATGGTTCGTGCGCGCTGCAATTCACGATGGGCGTCTATCGCAACATGAACGTCATGGACGGCGGATTCGTGCTCGTGCTGGGCGGCCAACAGTATAATGTGCGTGTCTCACGAAGCCTCGGCCAGCACAATGTCGTCGAATGCGGTCCGCTGTCGATCGAGGTCGTCCAGCCGCTCAGGTCGTTCACCTTGCGCGTCGAAGGCGCGGACCGGGTGAACGCGGAACTGCATTGGACGGCCGTGTCCAAACCGGTGGAGGAAGCACCGCATTTCCGTCGCCTCAACGGCCGCATCGTAGAGGACTATCAGCGCTTCAACCAGATCGGTACGGTCAGCGGGCGCCTCGTTGTCGACGGGCAGGAAATCATCGTCGAGGACTGGTGGGCCTGTCGCGATCACAGCTGGGGCGTGCGCAACGGAATGGCAGTTCCTGAGGTCCAGACCGGCCCGAAAGACGCGCTCGACAAGCGTGGTTTCACCATGGCGTTCCTGTTCTTCTCCGCCCCGCCGCTATCGGGCACCCTATTGCTGTCGCATCGCGAGGGAGAACCCGCCTATGTAAGCGGCGAATTGATGGATGCGACCACGAGAAAAAGCCTGATCGTCTCGAACATCGTGCTGAAGCCGGATTTGCACCCCGGGACACGGCGCTTCCGGTCGGTCGAAATCCTGTCCGAACTGACCGATGGCACGACCGTCGCCGTCCAATGCGAGCAGAGCGGCAATGCCATTGCCATGCAGGGACTTGGCTACAGCGGCGGCTACAACGACCGCAAGGGCCTTGGGTTCTGGCGCGGCGAAAACGTTGTAGAGCAAGATGTGTGGGACGTCAGCCATCCCGCCGACATCGCTTATCCGGACGACCGCAAGACGGCCCCGCACTGGCACCGGATTCAGCCCGTCAAAGTATCGTACATCAACGAAGAAACGGAATTTCAGGGCCACGGTAGTCTGACCTTGATATTGGCGGGTAGCCTCCCATCCTTGGGGCTCAATTGAAGACCGTCGCGCCGCGGGGACTCCGTATGGCCGACTATGTTCGGCCGGATAGCCGCGTCGCGGTCGGCCACAGTACGGCGGAGCCGACGACCTTGCTGGAGGCGCTCGTCGCACAGCGCGCCGACTATGCAGGCGCACGCCTTCTGATGCATGCGTCCTTCTCGACAATCGTGGAGGCGGGGCATGCCGACTGTCTCCACCTACAAGCCTTCGGCGCCATTGGCACCCAATCCAGCCTCACGCGCGCTGGCGTTCTGGACATCGTTCCGATTCATCTTGCGGATGTCCCGCGGCTGGCGGCAAGCGGCGATCTTGATGTCGATGTCGTGCTTCTGTCCGTTAGCCCGCCCGATAGCAGAGGCCGCTACAGCCTCGGTCTGGTCAACGACTATATGTGGGCCTGGGTTCGGCGCGCGCGCGTGGTCATCGCTGAGATGAACGAGCAGATGCCGTTTACTCATGGCGGGCCGTTCCTAACAGAAGGCGACATCGGGATTCTCGTTCCTTCCAATCGCGAACTCATCGAACTGCCGCCCGCATCGGTCGGGGATGTCGAGCGGCGGATCGCTGAGCATGTTGCGCATTTCGTGGAGGATGGAGCCACCCTGCAATTTGGTGTCGGGGCCGTTCCCGACGCCGTCGCCGCCTCCCTCGGCGCTTTCAAAAACCTGGGTATCCATTCGGGCGTGGTTCCCGACGCTGTGGTCGATCTAATCCAAGCTGGCGTCGTCACCAACGCGTTGAAGGCGATCGACCGCGGCGTTTCGGTGACCGGCGCTGTCTGGGGAACGCGCAGACTTTATGATTTCGTGCATGACAATCCGGCATTTCATGTCCGGCCTCTGACTTACACCCACGCTCCGGAAACGCTGGCCCGCCTCGATCAGTTCTTGTCCTTGAATTCGGCCATCGAGATTGATCTGGCGGGTCAGGCAAATCTTGAAGAAGCGCAAGGACGCTACATCGGAGCGGTCGGCGGCACGCTGGACTTCGTGCGCGGAGCCCGGCTCAGTCAACGAGGGCGCTCGATCGTGGCGCTCCCGTCAACGGCAGCCAATGGTCGCGTCAGTCGTATCGTGCCGCATCTGAACGGCCCGACGACGATCGCCCGCAGCGATATCGACACCGTCATCACGGAGTTCGGCAGCGCAGAGCTTCGGGGCCAGCCGCTAAGCGAACGCCGCCGCCGCCTCATCGCCATCGCCCATCCCGGGTTCCGCGATGAGCTTGAACGCTCTGAAAATGTCGAGCGACCCACCGCTGGCGTATCGATGCCCGAGACTCTGCATAGCAGCGTGAGGCTGGGAAAGTGACGCTCAATTTCGAAACCGTGGGACACCTGACCCGCAAATGCTGCCGCGCGTGATTGGCCAACTTGCTCGACGATGGGTGACGCCGACGAAATTGAGCGCGAAGATTCACGACGGCGACATGCACATCGAATTCGAAACCCAGGATCTTTCGCAAGCCGATGCCGAGCGTGTGACCTCCACCCTCCAAAGCTGCACGCTCGTTCGCGAAGTTCGGTTCACAATGCCAGACCAACCCTCATAGCTGCGACCGGCTCTGTCAAAGCAATAGGCGGTGCGGTAACTGCGGGCATGAACAAGCCTATCGAAAGGCCCATAAGGAACCACGCTCTGCGGCCCTCGCAGAGTGGCGGTCAATCGCGCGCTAGCCGCAGTGCTTCCGCCCGAAAAGCATCTGGTGGAGACGAGTTCGCGTTGGACTGACAGCACCGTCTGGAGAAACGCCTCGCACGGCCGCGCTGGCAGAATGCCATCCTCTGGTCAGGCTGAAGGCGTCACGGAACCGCTGGGTCCGTGCCAAGTTCGATTGCCGGGCATGGCCCCGAGTCGTCGGCCGGTGAGATTCGCGTTATGCCCGCCTGTCAGGTGCCCCGCGACACCATCAGGCCTTTTCCAAGGTGCACTGGAGCGGGTGCTGGTTCTGGCGGGCAAAGTCCATCACCTGATTCACCTTGGTTTCCGCCACTTCATAGCTGAAGATTCCGCATACGCCGACGCCCCGCTGGTGGACGTGCAGCATCACGCGCGTCGCCTCCTCCATGTCCATGCGAAAGAATTGCTGGAGAACGTGCACGACGAATTCCATCGGCGTGTAGTCGTCGTTCAGCATCAGCACCTTGTAGAGAGAGGGCTTTTTCGTCCGGGCGCGCGTGCGCGTGGCGATGCCGACATTGGGGCCGCCCGGGCCGTCGCCCTGATCGTCCTGATCCTTGTCCGCCATCATCGCGGGATATGCCATCATCGAGAAGCTGTTCATGATGGGGAAGGATATGGCTATTTGCTCTTGCATGGCAAGGGGTCCGACGGGACGTAAACCATCCTTCCGGGTGGGAACGGCCTGGGGGAGGGGGGAACGGGGTGGAAGGCGGCGATTCTGTTCCACGTTCTGGCCTGAGGGCTCCGCGCTCCTGCTCCCGGCGGATCATCGCACCGTCTGAACCGGCCCTGCCGACTGTAACCTCCCGGCCACGGCTGGCGAAAAAAACATCCTATTGCCCGGCCTGGCACCGCTTTCATCCTGTCCTACATCCCCGCGGTCAGCCTATTCCGCTCCCTTCTTTGAAATGTCGGACCCATTATCCGGGCGGCTACGCGCGCTCGCGCGCATGCGCGCATATGGTGTGGACTTCGGCGTAAAACGGCGCTTTTCCATCGCGTTCCATCGCCAATCGCCAGATTTTGCGTGACACGGGGCCTCCAAATCTGTAGGGGCGCCCGCAGCAGACCCCCGGCAGAAATGTCGATGGTCTTCCGTCCGAGACAGTCGGTGAAGGGAATATGCCCTTCTTAATTTCCGGCCTAGACGGGGAAAAGTTCTTTACCGGCCGGGCCTTGCCTGTCCGGGTCTGCCTGTTCTCCCTGAGGGATGCGGGCCAGTCGATCTCTCCCCTTCGGACCAATGCCCCGCGATTCGTCGCGGGTTTTTGCCGTCCACCGGATTTTCCGGCGGACATGAAGTGGAGTAAAGGCATGGATCGTAATCAGAAAGCTGAGGTCGTTTCCGCGCTGAACGCACATCTGGCCGAAGTCGGCGTGGTCGTCGTGACCCGCAACCTCGGGCTGACGGTCGCCCAGTCGACCCAGCTGCGCCAGAAGATGCGCGAAGCCGGCGGCACCTACAAGGTTACGAAGAACCGCCTCGCCAAGATCGCCCTTGAAGGCACCGACTATAGCGGCATCAGCGACCTGCTGACCGGTCCGGTCGGGCTCGCTTCCTCGGCCGATCCGGTCGCAGCCGCGAAGGTTGCGGTCGAATTCGCCAAGACCAACGACAAGCTTGAGATCGTTGGCGGTGCGATGGGCGAAGTGCTGCTGAACGCGGAGGGCGTCAAGGCGCTCGCCTCAATGCCGTCGCTGGATGAACTGCGCGCGAAGCTGGTCGGCCTTCTGGTCGCCCCGGCTACCAAGCTCGCAACCGTCACCCAGGCCCCGGCTGCCCAGCTCGCGCGGGTCTTCAACGCCTATGCGGAAAAGAACGCGGCCTGATCGCCGCGGGATTTCCCGGAATATTGTTTTCAACTCTCGTTTAAGGGGCTCATGCCCCGCCCAGAAGGGAATAGGTAAAGTAACATGGCAGACATCAATGCTCTGGTCGACCAGCTCTCGGCCCTGACCGTCCTCGAAGCCGCTGAGCTTTCCAAGGCTCTGGAAGAAAAGTGGGGCGTTTCGGCCGCCGCTGCCGTCGCGGTTGCCGCTCCGGCCGGTGGCGCTGCCGGCGCTGCTCCTGCTGAAGAAGCCAAGGACGAATTCGACGTCGTCCTGACCGGCGACGGCGGCAAGAAGATCAACGTCATCAAGGAAGTCCGCGCCATCACCGGCCTGGGCCTGACCGAAGCCAAGGCTCTGGTCGAAGGCGCGCCGAAGGCCGTCAAGGAAGGCGTCGGCAAGGACGAAGCCGAGAAGATCAAGAAGCAGCTGGAAGAAGCCGGCGCGACCGTCGAACTCAAGTAAGTTCGGTCGAGTCCCGCGCAGGCGGGGCTGCTTTCCGGCTATGGCCGGAGGAAATCGGGGCGGTGCCTTTGGCGCCGCCCTTTTTCTTTTCCCTGGGCAGAATTGGTGAGGGAATGTCGGTTGCTGCGGTTGAGCGCATCATACCCCCGCCTTCGCAAGAGCGCGCCATACTTCCAGGAAAGCTGAAGGGCAGCCGCCCACCCCGCATCCTCATTCCCACTTTCGCCCGGCCGGCAAGAAGAGTTGGCCTCCCGCCAACCATCCTTCGCTGCCGCTAGAGCAGATTCCGATCCGATTGCATCGGCTCGACTGCTCTAAGTTTTTGTTTTGTCGCGTTTTCCGAGTCAGCAGATGATTCCATCTGCTTGGAAAACGCTCTAGACCCGATCCGCCTGCACCACCGTGTCGAGGCCGCGCAGGGCGGAGAGGATGCGGTTCAGATGCTGGGCGTCGGCGACTTCCAGGTCGATGATGTCGGTGTGGAAGGGACCTTCGCGGTTCACTAGTTGCAGGTTGAGGATGTTCGCCTTGGTCGCGCCGAAAACGTTGGTGACGGCCGCCAGCGCGCCCGGCTGGTTCTTGACGATCACCTGAAGCCGTGCGGTGCCGCCCTTGGACCTGCTGTCCCAGCTTAAATCCACCCAGTCGTCATCCTGTCCCGCCTCCAGCGAACGGCAATCGATGGTGTGGACCTCGATCGGTTCGCCGGTGCGGCGGACGCCGACGATGCGGTCGCCGGGGACGGGGTGGCAGCAGTCGCCCAGATTATAGGCGATGCCGGGCGTCAGGCCGCGGATCGATACCGGAGCGTGCTGGCGCGGATGGGCTTCCTCCATGCCCTCCACGCTGGTGGAGCCGGGAATGAGCGCCTCCATCACCTCCGAATCGAGCAGGCGATGGGTGGCGATGGCCACCATCAGGGATGCGCGGTCGTCCAGCTTCAGGCGCTTCAACGCCGCCTTCAATGCCTTGTCGCCCAGTTCGCTTGCCAGTTCGGGGGAGAAGCGGCCGATGATTTCCTCATAGAGCTTCTCGCCCAGAGCGACTTCCTCGCCGCGCTGCTTCTGGCGAATATAGCGGCGGATGGCGGCGCGGGCCTTGCCGGTGATGGCGAAGGTCAGCCAGCCGGGCTGCGGCTCCTGTCCTTCGGATTTCAGGATCTCGACCTGATCGCCATTCTCCAGCGTCGTGCGCAGCGGCACGACCCGGCCATTGACCTTGGCGCCGACCGTCTGGTTGCCGAGCGAGGTGTGCACGGCATAGGCGAAGTCGACCGGCGTCGACCCCTTGGGCAACTGGTGCAGCTCGCCCTTGGGGGAAAAGGCGAAGATGCGGTCCTGATACATCGCCATGCGGGTATGTTCGAGCAGTTCGTCCGCATCCTGGCTCTGCTCCAGGATTTCGACCAGGTCGCGCAGCCAGGCTGCATGGTGGTCGGTGGCGTCGCCCTTCTGCTTATAGGCCCAGTGTGCGGCGAGGCCGAGTTCGGCGTCATGGTGCATGTCGCGGCTGCGAATCTGCACCTCGATGCGGGCATTGTCCTGATGGATGACGGTGGTGTGCAGCGAGCGGTAGCCGTTGCGCTTGGGCGTGGAGATGTAATCCTTGAACCGCCCCGGCACCATCTTGTAGGTCTGGTGGATGACGCCCAATGCGCGGTAGCAGTCCTCCGTCGTCTCGGTGATGACGCGGAAGGCCATGACGTCGGTCAGTTGCTCGAAGCTGATATGGCGTTCCTGCATCTTCTTCCAGATGGAATAGGGATGCTTTTCGCGGCCCGAGACCGTAACCGGCAGCCCCTTGCCGCCCAGCAGCAATTGCAGTTCCGCGCCGATCCGGTCGACCTTGTCATGGCCGCCTTCCTTCAGTTGCTCCAGCCGCTTGGTGATGCTGTCATAGGCTTCCGGCTCCAGCTCGCGGAAGGCCAGCAACTGCATCTCGCGCATGAAGTCGTACATGCCGATCCGCTCCGCCAGCGGGGCGTAGATGTCCATCGTCTCGCGGGCGATGCGGCGGCGCTTCTGCTCATTCTTGATGAAGTGCAGCGTGCGCATATTGTGCAGCCGGTCGGCCAGCTTCACCAGCAGCACGCGGATGTCGTCCGACATGGCGAGCAGGAATTTGCGCAGATTTTCCGCGGCCCGCTCATTTTCGGACATGGCCTCGATCTTGCTGAGCTTGGTGACGCCGTCGACCATCCGGGCGACGTCCTTGCCGAAGGCGTGCTCGATCTCCTCATAGGTGACGAGCGTATCCTCTATCGTGTCGTGCAGCAGCGCGGTCACGATGGTTTGATCGTCCAGGTTGAAATCGGTCAGGATACCGGCGACTTCGATGGGATGACTGAAATAGGGGTCGCCGCTGGCGCGCTTCTGAGACCCGTGCTTCTGGACGGAAAAGACATAGGCGCGGTTGATCATCGCTTCGTCCGCATCCGGATCGTAGCGCTTTACCCGTTCAACAAGTTCGTATTGGCGTAGCATCCTGTTGCGATTGTCCGCGATGCCCCTTGCTGTGCAACAAAAAAATCCCATCTTAGGTGAATAGCGATGCGCTTTTGCAACGCGGGTGGCTTTGAGCTATCAAATGAAGACGATGACACATAATCTGGCGCAGGATCTGGAACAATGCGCGCTGCCCAGCGCATTGGAGGCGATGGGAGAACGCTGGTCGTTCCTCATCTTGCGGGGCGCTCTGTCGGGAATCCGGCATTTCGAGGAGTTTCAGTCGACCCTCGGCATTGCCCGCAACATCCTGGCGAATCGGCTCGCGCGGCTGGTGGAAAACGGCATCATGGTGCGTCAGCCGATGCAATGCGACCGGCGCAAGGTGGAATATCGCCTGACCGACAAAGGACAGGATCTGGCGCCTGCGATGATCGCGCTGCGCCAATGGGGTGAGAAATGGGGCTGCGGTCCCATCTCCTGCCAGGTGCTGGCCGACAGCCGCGACCGGCAGCCGATCCGCAAGATGACCATCCAGGCCCATGATGGCCGTGCGCTGGAGCCGAGCGATCTGATCTGGTTGTGCGTCGATGAGGAGACGCCGGTGACTCAGGAAGCGGCGGCTGCCTGACGATCATGCGCGCTTTGAATCGGTCGGCCATGCTGAATTCGTTCCAGCATGGCGAGTCCCCTTTGTGTTTCATTTTTTCATCGATCACGTACCGGCCGCAAAAAACCGGTTCCCACTTTTTTGCCTGATGCTTTAGGCTGGCGATAATGTCGGTCCATCGTTTCCAGCCCCAGCCTTTCTTCGCGGACAAGAACCGCGCCTTCTGGAACCTCCAGTCCGTGGGGTGGGCCGGCGCCTTCCTGTTGCGTGGTTCCTCGACCATCGCCAATGGGCAGCCGCTTTCCAGCCTGATCCCGGTGATGATCTCGACCGTGTCGGGCTATTCGGTGACGCTGCTGATCGCGGTGGTGTTCCGCTTCCTCCAGCGGCAGCGGCCCATCGTGACCTGGGGCGCCTCCATCGTCACGGTGGTGGTCGCGGCGGGGCTGGTGGCGTTCATCGACGCCTGGGTGTTCTCCACCCAGAATCGGGGCAGCGACACGGCGGGGCTGCAACTGTTCCTGGGCGCCTTCTACCTCAGCATGACATTGCTGGGGGCATGGTCGGCGCTATATTATGCGATCAACTTCTACCTGACGGTGGAGGAGCAGGCGGACCAGTTGCTGCGGTTGGAGAATCAGGCGTCGAGCGCGCAACTGGCGATGCTGCGCTATCAGCTCAACCCGCATTTCCTGTTCAATACGCTGAACTCGATCTCGACGCTGGTGCTGCTGAAGCAGACCGACCGGGCCAATGCCATGCTGTCCCGCCTGTCCTCCTTCCTGCGCTATACGCTGATCAACGAGCCGACCGCGCAGGTGACGATCGAGCAGGAGATCGAGACGCTGAAGCTGTATCTGGAGATCGAGAAGATGCGGTTCGAGGATCGGTTGCGGCCAGTCTTCAACATCGATCCGGCGGTCTCGCAGTCGCGCCTCCCCTCTCTCCTGCTGCAGCCTCTGGTAGAAAATGCGATCAAATATGCCGTGACGCCCAAGGAAGAGGGCGCGGAAATCTCCGTCACGGCGCAGCCTGCCGGTGAAAACGTCCGGATCATCGTATCCGATACGGGTCCGGGATTGAATGAGGGGTTCACCCGCCCGAACAATCCGGCCAGCGAAGGAACGGGCGTCGGTCTGGCGAACATCCGCGACAGGCTGATTCAGGCCTTCGGGGAACGACAGAGCTTCGAAACGCGTTCCACGCCTGGCGGCTTTTCGGTCCTGATCGAAATGCCGCTTAACCTGGATGAACCATCGAGAGTGGCCGCATGACCATCAGAACAATCCTCGTCGACGACGAAAGCCTGGCTATCCAAGGCCTCAAGCTGCGTCTGGAAGCGCATGAGGATGTCGAAATCGTAGAAACCTGTTCCAACGGCCGGGAAGCGATCCGCGCCATAAAGACGCATAAGCCCGACCTTGTGTTCCTTGACATTCAAATGCCCGGTTTCGACGGATTTTCCGTCGTGCAGGGGCTGATGGAGGTCGAGCCGCCGCTTTTCATCTTCTGCACCGCCTATAGCGACCATGCGATCCGCGCCTTCGAGGCGCAGGCGGTCGACTATCTGATGAAGCCCGTCGAGGAAGGCCGGCTGGCCGACGCGCTCGACCGGGTGCGGCAGCGGCTTTCGGAAAAGCGTCAGGTGCAGGAAGTGGAAAAGCTGCGCGAAGTGCTGGCCGAGGTTGCGCCCGATGCGATGAACGATTTTTCGGGCGATGGCGACGCGCCGGCCGCCAATCGCTTCGAGAAGCTGATCAACATCAAGGATCGCGGGCAGATTTTCCGCGTCGATGTCGATTCGATCGAGCGGATCGACGCGGCGGGCGACTATATGTGCATTTATACCGCCGACAATTCGCTGATCCTGCGCGAGACGATGAAGGACCTCGAAAAGCGGCTCGACCCCCGCAATTTCCAACGCGTGCACCGCTCGACCATCGTGAATCTGAGCCAGGTGCGGCAGGTGAAGCCGCATACCAATGGCGAATGCTTCCTGGTGCTGGAATCGGGCGCGCAGGTGAAGGTCAGCCGGTCCTATCGCGACGTGGTGGCCCGGTTCGTGCATTAACAACCTCCCCTCCCGCAAGCGGGAGGGGCCGGGGGTGGGCAGCGAGCGAAACGAGCATCCGGACGGCAGGCCGCTGGTAATCGCCCTCCGTTCCGACGCTTACTCCTTCACCGAAACACCCATTGCCGATTAAGCCCGAAAACCACCGCCGGGGTTAGGAACAGCATGGCCGGGATGGGCGACCATTCCGGCCATTGCATATGGGTCACGCACAACCACACCCATAGCGCGTTCAGCGCATAGCTCACCAACGATACCGCGACGAAGCGGACCCCCCGCGCCGCTTGGTTGTCGCGCCCGCCATGCCCACGAAAGGTGAAGCTGCTGTGCGTGACATAGCCGACCGCCACCGCCGCCAGATAGCCGATGCCGTTGGCGACTTGCGGATGCAGCCTGACCGGCGCGGCCAGCGTCCAGTAGATCGTCGCCTGACAGGCGGTCACGAACAGCCCGGTCAGGCCGTAACGGACGATCTGCCAGAACAGCGCCTGCTTTTCCGGTGTGAAGATATGAAGGATTTTCATGCCGCCCCGTTGCGCTTTGATGCGGACCCTCTAATCGAGCCACCATGAAACTGCAAAGCTGGTCTGTCCTGCGCGCTCATGTCGCCCCTGTCGCGGCGCAATTCTCCGGCTATGCGGAGCGCAACTGGAAGTGGCTGACCGTCCTGCTGTGGATCGGCGCCATGGCCTATATGATCGCCACCCGCTGGCCGCAGATTCATTGGCTGACGCTCAGCGATACGGACGACAATATCCGCTATCTGCAGGTGAAGGACTGGCTGGCCGGGCAGGCATGGTACGACCTGCGGCAATATCGGCTGGATCCGCCCGCCGGGTTCAATATCCACTGGTCGCGGCTGGTGGACCTGCCGCTGGCGGCGCTGATGCTGTTCTTCCGCGCTTTCCTGGACCAGGGGCTGGCCGACCGGCTGGCCTGCGGCATCGCGCCGATGCTGCCGATGCTGCCGCTGATGCTGGGCCTTGGCTTCATCGCGCGAAGGCTGGCGGGGGGGAATAGCTGGTTCCTGGCGGCGGTGGCGCCCTTTGCCGCGCAGATGGGCATCAGCATGTTCCTGCCGATGCGGATCGACCATCATGGCTGGCAACTGGCCTTCACCGTCCTGATGCTGGCGGGCGTGGTCGACCGCAACTGGCTGCGCGGCGGCATCGTCGCGGGCGTGAGCAGCGCGCTGTCCATCGCCATCGGCATGGAAATGATCGTCTATCTGGCGGCAGGCGGCGCGCTGATCGCGATGCGCTGGGTGTTCAAGGACGGCGCGGCCCGGCGGATGTTGCCCTATGCGATCAGCCTTGGCGGAGCGACGTCGCTGCTGTTCGTGCTGTTCGCCAGCTACGCCAACCGGGAAATGGTGTGCGACGCAATCTCGCCCATCTGGGTAGCGATCTTCGCGGTTGCGTCGGCCGGGATGGTGCTGCTGGCGCTGCTCCCGCTCAAGAGCTGGCCGGCGCGGCTGGGCGCGGGGGTACTGGTCGGGGCGGCGGTGGCGGCCTTCGCTTGGACGAACTGGCCGCAATGCCTGTCGGGCGCCTATCAGATCTCGCCCGAGCTGGAGAAGCTGTGGCTGGTCAATATCCGCGAAGCCAAGCCGATCACCGTGCAGGTGCGCAGCCTGGTGGTGCCGTTGATGGCCATTCCGGTGGCTGGCCTGATCGGCCTGCTTTGGGCGCTGTGGGACGCGCGCAGGGACGCCGACCGGCTCTGGGCCTGGGCCACCGTAGGCCTGATGATGCTCTTTTCCACCGCGCTGCTCTTCTGGCAGCTTCGCGCCGGACCGGCGGCGCAATTGCTGGCCATACCGCCCGCCGCCTGGGCTGCTTATCGGCTGCTGTGCCTGATCGCGACGGGACGGCCCGCCGCCCGTCTGGCCGCCGCGCTGGGCGCGGCTGTGCTCGCCGGGGCAGCCTTTGCAACGCCGCTTTATCCGCAGTTGAACCAGCTCTGGGTCAAGGCGACGGGCGAACAGCCCAAGCCGCAAAAGCCGACGGCACAGCTGCGTCGCAAGGCCATCGACAAGGCCAATGGCCGGTGCCGCACCCTGCCGGCGCTGCAGGTGCTCGACCAGTTGCCGCCCGCCACCATCTTCACCATGGTCGACCTGGGACCGCGCCTGATCGTCGCGACGCACCACAGCGCCGTGGCCGGCCCTTATCACCGCAACGGCGCGACGATCCTCGACATGCACCACGCCTATGACGGCCCTGCCGACGCGTTCCGGCCGATCGCGGCGAAGCACCATGCCACCTATCTGCTGGTCTGCCCCGGCTTTCCCGAGGGCACCATCTATCAGTCGCGCAGCCCCAGGGGCTTTTATGCCGGGCTGATGCGGGGCGAGGTGCCCGGCTGGCTGAAGCCGGTGCCGTTGAGGACGGGGATGACGCTGCCCTACACGCTCTACCGCATCGACTATTCAGCGCCGGGCGAGAAAAAAAGCCTTGAGCAGCGTTGATGCTTCCGCAGCGGCGAGGTCGCCATAGACCTCTGGCCGGTGGAGGCATTGCGGTTGGGTGAAGAGGCGGGGGCCCTGTTCGATCGCGCCGCCCTTGGGGTCCGCCACGGCATAATAGAGGCGGGCGATGCGGGCGTGCGAGATCGCCCCGGCGCACATGGCGCACGGCTCCAATGTTACCCAGAGGTCGCAGCCGGAGAGGCGGAAGTCGCCCAGATGGGTTGCCGCGGCGCGGATCGCGACCATTTCGGCATGGGCGGTGGGATCATTGTCGCGCCGGTTGCGATTTTCCCCTTCACCGATGATGCGGCCGTCGAGGGTGACGACAGCGCCGATGGGCACCTCTCCCGCTCCGGCGGCCGCATAAGCGAGATCGAGCGCACGCCGCATCGGATCGGGCAGGGGGAAGGGCGAAGACATGGCTTCGCCCATACAGGATGACGGGGCTTTGGGGGAGAGGCTGTAATGCCTCGCTATCCCGCTGTCAGAACAGGCCTCAGGGCTTCTGTACGTCTACTGTCGGCAGTTCGACCGTCTCCTTGCGTTTGCCGACCTCCACCCTGGCCACGCTGGCCTCATATTTGGGCAGGGAGCCGCCCTTGACCGCGATTTCCGGCAGCCGTCCCTCCTGCGTTTTCTGCAGGTCGATGAAGCCGGTGGCAATTCCGCCGGCCAGAACCAGCAGCACGATCAGCAACAGGCCACCAATGAATCGCATTTCCGCCTCCTTTGGCTTATGGCCCGTCAACGCTCATGAGTCGGAAAGGGTTGCGGCCCCGAAAGGCGCTGGGCGGGTTGACGAGCGTCGGGAATCCCGTTATCGGCGCCGCTTTCCGAACGAACCCGAATTACAAGGTTGATTGACTATGTCGCGCATTTGCGAGCTGACCGGCAAGGGCCGCCAGGTGGGTCACAATGTTTCCCACGCCAATAACAAGACCAAGCGTGTGTTCCTGCCCAACCTGCAGAACGTGTCGCTGATCTCCGAAGCGCTGGAAACGACCGTGAAGCTGCGCGTGTCGACCCATGGTCTGCGTTCGGTCGAGCATAATGGCGGCCTGGACAACTGGCTGCTGAAGACCAGCGACGACAAGCTGTCGCTGAAGGCTCGCCGCCTGAAGCGCGACATCGCGAAGAAGAAGGCCGCCGCAGCGGCCTGATTCGGTTCGCTTCGTTCGCTTGAAAGAGCGGCCTGGCAACGGGCCGCTTTTTTGCGTTCGCATGGATCCTGGGGCTGGTGATTTAACAATCCCAGCCCATGCACCCTAAAAGGGTTTGCCCCAGAATTTGGCGACCTTCGGATCGCTGGCGCAGGAAGCGCGCAGCGCCTGCCATTGTGCCTGGTCCAACGCCGGGCGGTAGGATGTGTCCGGCTTCACGGCAGCGGCGAAGCGGCGGCGGCGTTCGGCGGAGAGGGGATGGGAGGAAAGCCAGCTTATCGCCCGCGCTTCCGTGCCCTCGTCCTTGCCGCCGATCCGGTCGAAGAAGGCGGCCGTCGCGGCAGGCGAAATCCCGGCGCCGCGCATCTGGTCGATGGCGACGCCGTCCGCGGCGCTTTCCGCGCCGCGGCCATAGCTCAGCGACAGCACGCCGTTCAGATAATTGCCGGCATTGCCCCCCGCGCCGCCCAGCACGACGCTGAGGCCAAGCTGGCGGATGAGGCCTGTCATCGTGTCGCGGTGGCGCACATGGCCCAGTTCATGGCCGAGCACGCCCGCGACTTCATCGGCGGACTTTGCCTGCTGGACCAGGCCATCGAAGAGGATGATCCTTCCCCCCGGCAATGTCACCGCATTCACCATGGGAATGTTGGCGAGCGAAATGTCGCGGGCCTCATGGCCGGGGTCGATCCGCGCCGCCAGCCGTTCGAGCGCGGCATCGCCTGCCGGTGTGTGGCAGAACCGCCCGCCGAAATCGCCCACCATGGCATCGCCCATGCGGTTCTCCCAGCTTTGCGGGACGAGCGGGGCGATGACGGCGGGTGCTTCGAGCGCGCCCCAGACGATGAGCGCGGCGGTCACGGTGAAGATTCCCGCCGCCGGCCACAGGCCGAAGCGATCGATCCAGCGGCCATAGCGTTCGCCCGTCGGCAGATGGGGGGCGATGTCGGGAGGCGCTTCGCCGGAAAAGCCCAGGCGCCAGCCGGGGATCGCCTTATGGCCATAGGCCGAACGGTCGTCCTGCAGGCCGATGACGGTGAGATCGCTCCAGTCTATGGGCAGGCCCGTCCAGCCGCTTTCTGGCTCCTCCAGCACGAAGCCGGTGCCGGCGGTACGAAGCAGGACATTGCGTCGGACCGCCGACGCGCCGTCATAATGCCAGAGCCGGAAGTCCGACATGCGGTTCAGAAAGCGCCGACGTCCAGCGCGTCGAGCAGGCCCTCGCCATGGCGGCTGGTCTTCGTCTGCGACTGTGTGAGTTCGTCGGTATAGATCGTGCCGGTCACGCCCATATGGGTGACGAAGAACTTCCAGTGCCGGTATTGCAGGAAGATCGACCCGATGCCGATCGTGCAGAGGACCAGCGCAATGTCACCCAGGAACAGCCATATCCAGTCTTTGGTCCGCGCGTAGAAATGGAAGTCGAGGCCCGTGAGCGACAGCCCCTCCACCGCTTCACGGAAGAAACTGGCGTAGAAGGCGAGCGCGATGAGGCCGAGACCCAGATAGAAGGTCAGCACGAACGCGATGATGCCGAAGATGGCCCCGGCCATGCGGGAGCCGGCACCGTCCTGTCCCGGAAAGCCCGCCATCGCGACCATTGCGCCTCCGCCCACGAACAGCAGGATCGGCAGGAGGTAGAAGAGCAGGAAGCGCCGGAAGGTCGGGCCGTGATCGCCTGCCGATTCGAAACTGTGCGGGCCGAAGCTCATCTTGTTCCAGCGTTCGTTCCACAGCGACATCATCGACCAGGGGACGAGCAGGCCCAGCGCCAGGCTGCCCACCGCCGACTTCCACATATAGGAAATGCCGTAGCCGAAGCCCTGATCGTCGCTGCCGCCCCGGATGCCGTGCCACCATGTCCGGCTGAGCCGGTAGCGCAGCGCGCGGAAGCGGGCGAGGCCGACCATGTAGAAGATCGTCACGAACGCCGCGAGCGTCAGTATCGCGGCCATGCCCCCATGCCCCTGGAGGACGAGGGCCTGCGCGCCGAACTGAAGGAAGAGGAACGGCAGGCCGATCAGCGCCAGCACCATCAGGAAGCCGAGGAACAGTTCCTTGCCCGTTCCCGTCCATTCCAGCCGGTCGTCGATGAAGCGCGTGTTCGCCCAGAGATAGCGCCGCGTGCGCGTTGTCGCCCAGAAGCGGTATATGCCCAGCGTGACGATCGTCAACAGCAGGTTGGTGAAGGCAATGGGCGCATAGTCGCGCCAATTGCCTTCAAAAGCGAAGCCGTCGCCGCCAATGCGTTCCTGATCCATGATGCCCCCCTTGGTCCCCGGTGGGAGAAGACTATGCCGGGGACCGTTGGTCAAGGGGTTTCATGGCCATATGGAATGCTATCCCCCTGAAATCACGCGGATCGTCATTTTTTTACGGCCGATCAAAAGCTGGCGTAACGCTCATTGCCGATGAAGCCGAGCTTCGTCACGCCCGCGCGGCGGATGTCGGCCAGCACCTCATCCACCGTCACGTAACGCGCGCCGGCATCGGGCTGGAACTGGAGTTCCGGTTCGGCAGGCAGGCGCAGCGAGGCGGCGAGATATTGGCGGAGCGTCAGCCGGTCGACGGCCCCGCCGTTCCAGCGGATAGTGCCGTCGGCGTCGATGCCGACCCTGTTCTTGACCGTGTCGACCGGTGGCGGCGTCAGTTCCTTGGGGGTTTGCGGCAGGTCGACGCCGACGCTGTGCGTCTGGATCGGGATCGTGATGATGAACATGATCAACAGCACCAGCATCACGTCGATCAGCGGCGTTGTGTTCATGTCCGACATCGGCGTTTCCCCGTCGCCCGGCCGGGGTCTTGCGAAGCTCAAGGCCATATGCGTCCCTCTCATGGAAATAATGATATAACAGCACATACATCATGCGCTGACCGCGATGCGCTGGCAAGAGGGCTTCTATTGACAGGGCGGGCGGCCCATTTATGGGGAAGGCGCGGCTTTTTCCGGCTGCGCGATCCGCCATTTCAACAGAAAGACCCTCCGTGTCCGCCATGCTCAAGATCACCCTGCCCGACGGTTCCGTGCGTGAAGTCGCGCCCGGCACTACCCCGGCGGACATTGCGGCGGCGATCGGGCCGGGGCTGGCCAAGGCGGCCATCGCCGCGCGGGTCGATGGCGAACTGCGCGACATCATGCGCCCGCTGGAGGCCGATGCGCAACTGGCGCTGGTGACGTCGAAGGATGAGGCCGATGCGCTGGAACTGGCGCGGCACGACTTCGCCCATGTGCTGGCCGAAGCGGTGCAGGCGCTGTTTCCGGGGACGCAGATCACCTTCGGCCCGGCGACGGACGATGGCTTCTATTATGACTTCGCGCCCCCCGTCATCGAAGGAAAGCAGCGGCCCTTTACGGAGGAGGACCTGCCCGCCATCGAGGCGAAGATGCGGGAGATCATCGCCGCCGACAAGCCGCTGCGCCGCGAGGTGTGGAAGCGCGAGGACCTGATCGCGCGCTGGCGGGCAGAGGGCGAGACGTTCAAGGCCGAATGGGCCGCTGAGCTTCCCGAGGGCGAGGAACTAACCGTCTATTGGTCGGGGGGCGACTGGCTCGACATGTGCCGGGGGCCGCATCTGGCCTCGACAGGCAAACTCGATCCGGCGGCGTTCAAGCTGACCCGCGTGTCGGGCGCCTATTGGCGCGGCGATCAGAAGAATGCGATGCTGAGCCGCGTCTATGGCACCGGCTGGCTCAACAGGAAGCAGCTCGACGCGCATCTGACGCGGCTGGAAGAAGCGGCCAAGCGCGACCATCGCAAGCTGGGCGCGGAGATGGACCTGTTCCACCTCCAGCAGGAGGCGCATGGATCGGTCTTCTGGCACCCCAAGGGCTATATCATCTGGCGGGCTCTGGAAGCCTATATGCGCCGCGCCATCGACGATGCGGGCTATCGTGAGGTCAAGACGCCGCAGGTGATGGACGCGCGCCAGTGGGAAGCGTCCGGCCATTGGGGCAAATATCGCGAGAATATGTTCGTCATCCCCGACGAAGTGCCGAATGTCGAGGATGAAGGGCCGCTGGTGTCGGACGATGCCGACTGGATGGCTTTGAAGCCGATGAACTGCCCGGCGCATGTCCTGATCTTCCGTCAGGGGATCAAGAGCTATCGCGACCTGCCGCTGCGCTTCTACGAGAATGGCTGCTGCCACCGCAACGAGCCGCATGGGGCGTTGCACGGGCTGATGCGTGTGCGCCAGTTCACGCAAGACGACGCGCATATCTTCTGCCGCGAGGACCAGATCGTGGAGGAAGTGCGCGCCTTCTGTGCGCTGGCGGATCGGATCTACAGGGATTTCGGCTTCACCTATTCGATCAAGCTCGCCCTGCGCCCCGAAAAGCGCTTCGGCAGCGACGAGATGTGGGATCAGGCGGAAAATGAACTGCGCGACGCGGTTGCGGCGGCGGGGCTCAACACGCCCGAATATGGCTGGGAGGAACTGCCGGGCGAAGGCGCCTTCTATGCGCCCAAGCTGGAATGGCATCTGACCGATGCGATCGGGCGGACCTGGCAGGTGGGGACGATCCAGTCGGACCGGGTATTGCCGGAGCGACTCGACGCCTCCTATATTGGCGAAGATGGCGAGCGGCACCGGCCGGTGATGCTCCACCGCGCGATCTTCGGTTCCTATGAGCGGTTCATAGGCATCCTCATCGAACATTATGCGGGCCGTTTCCCGCTCTGGCTGGCGCCGGTGCAGGCGGTGGTGGCGACCATCGTGTCCGATGCGGACGGCTATGCAGGCCAGGTGGTGGAGAAGCTCCGGGCGGCTGGCATCAGGGCGGAAACCGACGTTCGCAACGAGAAGATCAACTATAAGGTGCGCGAGCACAGCCTTGCAAAAGTGCCGAATCTGCTGGTCGTCGGCCGCCGGGAGGCGGACGAGGGCACGGTGGCGCTGCGCGAGCTGGGCAAGGAGGGGCAGAGCGTCCTTTCTGTCGACGACATCATCGCCCGTCTTGTAAAGGAGGCGAAGGCACCCGATATGCAGTGAGGCAGCAATGCCACATGGGGCCGGTAAATCCGCGATTGCGGGCTTGCCGCCCCTTTCGGCTTTGCGCTAAAGGGCCGCCAGAGTCGATCTATCAACTACCATAGGAGAAGCCACTATACGTCCCCCGATGATGCGCCGTCCCATGGCGCCGCCGCCGAAGTCCGGTCCCCGTTACAACGAGTTCATCAACGTGCCCAAGGTGCGCGTGATCGATGACGAAGGCGAAAATCTGGGCGTGATGTATACGCAGGAAGCGATCGAGCGCGCCTATGAGATCGGGCTGGACCTGGTCGAGGTGTCGCCCAACGCCGATCCGCCGGTGTGCAAGTTCCTGGACATCGGCAAGTACAAATACGAGGCGCAGAAGAAGGCGAACCTCGCCCGGAAGACCCAGAGGACGCAGGAGATCAAGGAGATCAAGATGCGTCCGAACATCGACGATCATGATTATGATACGAAGATGAAGAAGGTCCACGACTTTATCGGTGAAGGCGACAAGGTGAAGATCACCCTGCGGTTCCGTGGCCGTGAATTGTCGCACCAGCAGCTTGGCATGCAACTGCTCCAGCGCGTGGCGGAGAATGTGGGCGAGATCGCGAAGGTCGAAGCCTATCCGCGTATGGAAGGCCGCCAGATGCTGATGGTGCTGGCGCCGAAATAAGGTCGCCGTTCTTCGGTGACATTAGTCGGGCGGGGTCTGGAAGCAGGCTCCGCCCGAACTGTCTGTGGAACAGGTTCTGGTCAGTTGCGAATGTTAATCCTCCTCATCTGAAGGTGGGGGAGGGGCCCTTGCCTAAGTCTGGCGCAGGGGAGCGCGACAGGCGCCCCCTCTCGCCGGTGGGAAGGGCTGCGTCCAGAACGGCACTTGCATCCACCTAGCCATAAGCGGGTGCGGATGGCCTCTCCGCCCGCTGGATCTGGTCACGGCCTGACTTCTTTGCACGGTAGAGCGCCTCGTCGGCCTTGCCGATGGCGGCCATCACCGGCCCGCCGCGCCATGCGCATAGCCCGGCGGAGAAGGTGATCGGCTGCTCGTTCGCCGTGCCCACGGGCTCCCGCCGCATCCGTTCCGCAATGCGGGCCAGCGACCAGCTCGCCTCATCCTCCATCGCGTCCTGATAGAAGATCGCGAACTCCTCGCCACCCCAACGGGCGATGATGTCGATGCGGCGGGTCTGGGACGACAGGCGCGTGGCGAAATCGGCCAGGACGCGATCGCCCGCGTCATGGCCGAGCATATCGTTGACCTGCTTGAAATGGTCGAGATCGATGATCGCGATGCAGCCCCTGCGCTTGGCGAGCGGGAGCGCGTCGAGTTGCGCCAGGAACCCGCGCCGGTTGGCGATGCCGGTCAGCGCGTCCTCATTGGCGGCGATGTTCAGTTCGTCGATCTGTTCCCGCGTCGCGGCGGCGGCTCCGCGCACGCCGTGGAAGAGCCTGGAAATAATGTCCCCCACTTCCGGCAAGGTCGCCCCACCGCCTTTCCGGCCGGGCTGCCCCACCGGGTTCAGCGCATCCGCCAGCGCATGGATCGGGTCCAGCAGGGCGCCGATGCCCATCAGCGCCCCGGCCGCGCCCGCCATGGTCGCCAAAGTCAGGACTATGAACTCCGCCCAGGCGATACGTCCTGTTGTCGCGCCCCAGACGATATAGCCGAGCAGCGGCAGGTGGGTGGTCACGAAGCAGAGGGTGAAGAGGCGAAACCGCAGGGAGCGGGGAAAGATGAAGGAGGTCGCGAGGTAGAATTGCATCCCGGGGCCCTGTCATTGCAATGGGGGCCAAAATTGGGACGGCGTGTAAAGGCGGGATGAAGGAAGAGGGTTAACGCCCGGCCCGTGGACGAACCGTGCCGTGCATGAGTCGAACGGTTAACGGGAGGCGCCCGGCACCCATTTCACATCGTCCGCTCCATTGCCGTTGAGGCGCCGGGCCAGCACGAAAAGCAGGTCGGACAGGCGGTTGAGATAGGCCAGTGCCTGCGCATTGAGCGCAACGTCGGCCGCCGCGGCCGTGGCGGAGCGTTCGGCGCGGCGCGTGACGGCGCGGGCCAGATGGACGGCGGCCGCTGCAGGCGACCCGCCTGGCAGGACGAAGCTGTCCAGTGGCGCCAGATCGGCGTTCATCACGTCGATCTGCCGCTCCAGCCGCTCTACCTGGGAGGCGACGATCCGCAGCGCCCAGGGTGCGTCCTCTCCCTCCGGCAAGGGCGTGGCGAGGTCTGCGCCCAGGTCGAACAGGTCGTTCTGGATCGCCGTCAGCCAGCCCGCCTCCGGCCTGTCGTTCATGGCGACGATGGCAAGCCCGATGGCGCTGTTCGCTTCATCGACATCGCCCACCGCCTGCATGCGCGGGGCATGTTTGGGCAGGCGCGACCCGTCGACCAGGCCTGTCGTGCCCGCGTCCCCGGTACGGGTGTAGATCTTGTTCAGCTTCACCATGCCGGGGGGACCCTCAGCCGTTGCCCTTCATCAGCAGCAACAGCGCCACGATGATCACCGCCACTGCCTGGAACAGGATGCGGTTCATCATCATCCTGTTCTGCTTGAGGCTGGATGGGCTCGGCCCACCTTCGGGCGAGTTCAACTGTTCCTTGGTCGCCTGAAGAAAGGCGACGATCCCCCGGATCAATGCGAACAGGGTGGCGCCCATGGCCAGGATCAGGGCGATGACGAGCAGCGTGTTCATGCCTTGAATCTAGGCGCTGGCCAGGGAAATGCCAATCGGAAAGCGTGCATGGCGCAGATCGTCGGCCAGTCGCCGCGGGTCCATGCCCCCCGCGCGCAGATCGGCGAGGGCGATCGACCCGTCGCGCTTGGCGAGACGCCGGCCGTCTGGCCCGACCAGCAGGGGATGGTGGACATAGATGGGGGACGGAAGGTCGAGCAGCGCCTGGATCAGCCGGTGGATGTCGGTCGCGCTGCGCAGATCGTCGCCGCGCAGCACATGGGTCACGCCCATCGCCGCATCGTCCAGCGTGCAGGACAGATGATAGCTGGCGGGAGCATCCTTGCGCGCCAGCACCACATCCCCGGCGGCAAGCGGCTCGACGCTGATGCAGGACGCCGCTTCCTCCCCGGGCGGAAAGGGCAGGGCGCGCCAATGCAGCGGGCCTGCCCGCGCGGCAGCCCGCGCCATGTCGATCCGCCAGGCATGCGGCTCGCCCACTGCGATCCGCCTTGCCCGTTCCGCATCATCCAGCCCGCGGCATGTGCCGGGATAGACGGGCCCCTCCGGCCCGTGCGGCGCAGTCGCGCTGGCGGCGATGTCGGCGCGGGTGCAGAAGCAGGGATAGAGCAGCCCCATGGCCTTCAGCCGTTCCAGCGCCGCCTGATACCGGTCCAGCCGCGCCGACTGGAAGACGATGTCCCCATCCCAGGCGACGCCCAGCCAGCGCAGGTCCTCGATTATGCCGGCGACATGCTCCGGCCGGCTGCGGGTGCCGTCTATATCCTCGATCCGCAGGAGGAAGTATCCGCCGCGCGCCCGGGCCAGGTCCATGGCCAGCAGCGCCGACCAGGCGTGTCCGACATGCAACCTACCCGTGGGGCTCGGGGCGAAGCGAGTCACCATATGCTGTGGCTGCGCCGATTGAATCATACAGGCCCTTGACGGGATAGGGGTGTTAATGCTGTCATGCTGGCGTCACGTTTCTGATCGATCAGGACGGTGGCGAAAGGGGGTTGAAGGGTAATATATGTACCATCCCGACCTGATACGACATCCGGAAAACTGTCCGGCTTTGGTGCTGAATGCGGACTACACGCCTTTAAGCTATTATCCATTGAGCCTCTGGCCCTGGCAAACCGCCATCAAGGCGGTTTTTTTGGATCGGGTGGACATCGTCGCCAGCTATGAGCGGCAGGTGCACAGCCCCAGCGTTCAGATGCAGATACCTTCGGTGATCGCGCTGAAGCAATATGTGAAGCCTTCGGAACATCCCGCCTTCACCCGGTTCAACCTGTTCCTGCGCGACAAGTTCGCCTGCCAATATTGCGGGTCCCCGAACGACCTGACCTTCGACCACGTCATTCCGCGCCGGGCGGGCGGGCGGACGACCTGGGAAAATGTCGCAACGGCCTGCTCGCCCTGCAATCTCAAGAAGGGCGGCCGCACGCCGAAGGAGGCGCATATGCAATTGCATGTGACGCCGATCCGCCCGACGAGCTGGCAGTTGCAGGAACATGGCAGGGCCTTTCCGCCCAACTATCTGCACGAAAGCTGGCACGATTGGCTTTATTGGGATGTGGAATTGCTGGCTTGACGACAAACCGGCAAGGCTGAGCGGCGCGCCCTTGCGAAGGAAGGGCCCGGCCCGACGGTTCGAACCGGGTTCCTGCCTGCGCAGGAAAATGTCGCGTTCATTCTCATTCCATGCCCGGAAGCCAGTCCAGGTCCATATCCTTGTGCCGGTTGGTATAATGGCCGATCTCTTCCAGCCGCGCCATGTCGCGCAGGGTGATCCGCCCATTGGCCCGGCTGATCAGCCCTTCCTGCTCCATCTGCCGGATCATCCGGTTCACATGGACGGAGGTGAGGCCGATGGCATCCCCGATCTCCTCCTGCGTCAGTTTCAGGTCGAAGCTGTCGGTGATGCCGTCGTCCGTCACCCGAAGGCGATCGAAAATGTCCAGCAGGAAGGAAGCCACGCGCGCCTTGGCCGAGGTGCGTCCCAATGAAGCGAGCCGGTCGGTCAGCGCGACCCGCTCCGCATTGGAAAGCAGGAACAGCAACGCGGCGACGCGGGGATATTCCTCCAGCAGCCGGCGCAGAGCATGCTTGTCGAACGGACAGATGATCGAATCCGACAGCGCCACCAGCGATTCCGGCGCGCGGTTATAGATTGTGCTGGCCGATCCGATGAAATCGCCCGGGAAATAGACCCGCAGGATCTGCCGGCTTCCATCGGGCAGGATCACGAAGCTCATTACCCGTCCTTCGCGCAGGACAAACAGTTCCGTCACCGTTTCGTTGACGCGCTGGATCATCGCGCCGCGCTTCACCTTGCGGGGATTTTCCTCCAGCCTTGTAAGCGCCTTCTTCTCCGCATCGGACAGGGGCACATGCTTCGCCAACCTGTCCGCGAAACAACTTGTTGCCACCAAAAACACCTTTTTGCTTACATTGTCGTTACGATGGCAAAACGCCCCACGCGTCTTTTGGCTGCATTTCCGCAAACTGCACTAAACTCGATCAATAATGAGCGGGCGAACGCACAAATGTTTCATGGCGGCGCAGAAAGAAGCCCGCGATGGAACCGTCGTGCCGACTGCCTTGCGGAAACCGTAATTAACGTTAAGAACCCAGCCGATGGACCGCATTCATATCCGCGGCGGCAAAGCGCTGAACGGCCGCCTTCCCATTTCCGGCGCGAAGAACGCCGCGCTCACGCTGTTGCCCTGCGCGCTGCTGACCGACGAGCCGGTGACGCTGCGCAACCTGCCGCGGCTGGCGGATGTCGACAGCTTTGGCCATCTGTTGAACCAGCTCGGCGTGTCGACCATGATCGAGGGCGCCCGGCCGGAGGATTTCGGCCGCGTCATGACCCTGCGCGCTGGCCGCGTCACCTCGACCGAGGCGCCCTATGACATCGTGCGCAAGATGCGGGCATCGATCCTGGTGCTCGGCCCGCTGCTCGCCCGCGCGGGCGAGGCGCGGGTGTCGCTGCCCGGCGGTTGCGCCATCGGCAACCGGCCGATCGACCTGCACCTGAAGGCGCTGGAGGCCTTCGGCGCGATCATAGAGATCAATGCGGGCTATGTTCGCGCCAGTTCGCCCGACGGCGGCCTGCCTGGCGGCATCTACACCTTCCCCGTGGTGTCCGTCGGCGCGACCGAGAACGCGCTGATGGCGGCGGTGCTGGCCAAGGGCGTCTGCATCCTGGAAAATGCGGCGCGGGAGCCGGAGATCGTCGACCTCTGCAACCTGCTGATCGCCATGGGCGCCGACATTGAAGGCGTGGGCACCGACAAGCTGACCATTCACGGCAAGCCCCGCCTGCACGGCGCGACCTACAGCGTGATGCCCGACCGGATCGAGGCGGGCAGCTATGCCTGCGCCGCCGCGATCACCGGCGGCTCGCTGGAACTGGCCGGAGCCAGCGCCGAAGACATGCACGCCATCCTCGCCGCGCTGCGCGACGCCGGGGTTCATGTCGAGGAACTGAAGGACGGCATCAGGGTGTCGGCGGACGGCCGGCTTCGCCCGCTTACCATCTCGACCGCGCCCTTCCCGGCGTTCCCGACCGACATGCAGGCGCAGTTCATGGCGATGCTGACGCTGGCCGACGGCGCGTCGGTGCTGACCGAGACGATCTTCGAGAACCGCTACATGCACGTGCCGGAGCTGGCACGCATGGGGGCGGACATCGGCGTCAACGGCCGCACCGCGGTGGTGCGCGGCGTTGATCGGCTGGTCGGCGCGCCTGTCATGGCGACCGATCTGCGCGCCTCGATGAGCCTCATCCTCGCTGGCCTCGCCGCGGAAGGCGAGACCCAGGTCAACCGCGTCTATCATCTCGACCGCGGCTATGAGCGGCTGGAGGAGAAGCTTTCCGCCGTCGGCGCCGACATAGAGCGCGTCAGCGATGGCTGAAGGACGCGGGCTCGAGACGGACCGCGCGGCGTTGCTGGCGCGATACGATCTCGATACCGGTGGCTTTGCCACGCTCGACCAGATCACCGCCTTCGCCGCCGCGCTGTGCGGGACGCCCATCGCTCTGGTCAGCATCGTGGAGGATGACCGCCAACGCTTCCTGGCCCGCACCGGGCTGGATGCGGAGGAAACGCCGCGCGATATGTCCTTCTGCGCCCATGCGATGCAGGGAAGCGGCATCTTCGTGGTGCCCGATACTGCGCAGAACCCCGATTTCCGCGACAATCCGCTCGTCACCGGGGCGCCCTTCATCCGTTTCTATGCCGGTGCGCCGCTGATCGATGGCGAGGGGGCTTCGCTCGGCGCGCTATGCGTCATCGACGACAGACCGCGTGACGGTCTGACGGATGTGCAGCGCCAGGGGATTTCCCTGCTGGCCCGTCAGGTCATGGTCGAGCTGGAGGGCCGTCGCCGCGACCGCGACGTGATCGCCCGGCAGCAAAGGGATGCGCAGGCGGTGGCGGAAAGCGACCGCATGTTCCGGACCCTGGCCGACACCATGCCGCAAATGGTCTGGTCGACGCTGCCGGACGGCTATCATGACTATTATAACGCCCGCTGGTACGAATTCACCGGCGTTCCCCTGGGATCGACCGATGGCGAGGGATGGAACGGCATGTTCCATCCGGAGGATCAGGAGCGGGCCTGGGAACGCTGGCGCCATTCGCTGAAGACCGGCGAACTCTATGAGATCGAATATCGGCTGCGCCATCATAGCGGCGATTATCGCTGGACATTGGGTCGCGCGCTGCCGATCCGGGACGAGGAGGGTGCGATCGCCCGCTGGATCGGCACCTGCACCGACATTAACGACCAGATCGCGATGGTGGAGGAGCGGGAGGTCATCGCCCATGAACTTTCCCACCGTATCAAGAACATCTTTTCGGTGATTTCCGGCCTGATCGGCCTGTCGGCGCGCCAGCATCCTGAAATTCGCGCGGCGGCCGACGACCTGCGCGACCGCATCATGGCACTGGGACGCGCCCATGATTTCGTGCGGCCCCACGGCCCCAATTCGCAGCCGGACCAGGACGAGGGCCGGCTTTGGGGCATATTGGAACAGATTTTCGCGCCCTATCGCGACGCGCTGGGGCCGCGCATACGCTTCTCAGGCGATAATCCGGCGATAGACGACCGCTCCGCCACGCCATTGGCGCTGCTGTTCCATGAACTGGCGACCAATGCCGCCAAATATGGCGCGCTTTCCGTTCCTTCGGGCGGGGTTGCGATCCTCGTGGGGAGGGAAGGCGAGGACATCCGCATCGACTGGCGGGAAGAGGGTGGACCGCCGGCGCTTCCGGCGACGCATGAGGGCTTCGGCAGCCGGCTGATGCAGCTCAGCATTGAACGGCAACTGGGCGGGCGGATGACGCGCGACTGGCGACCCGAAGGCCTTGGCCTCAGCCTCTGGATTCCAGCGCGCTCCATGAGTCGGATGCCCGCAGGAAAGGGGTGAAGCCCGCGATCTCGGCGGCCTCCAGTTCCGGTCGGTCGGTGGCGGCGAGATGCAGCGTTTCGGCTATGCTGTGCGCCCGGAACGGCTTGGTGATGACGCCGAGCGCGGCGGTGGAAGCCGCCCCGATCTGCGCGGGATTGGCCGTCACATAGATGACCCGTATGCCATATTGGCTGGCCAGTTCGACGCCGATGCCGGGGCCGGTCGGTCCGTCGCGCAGATTGAGATCGACAAGGGCGATGTCGCAATCGTCGGCCGCATCCAGCGCCGCCTGACGATCGGCCGCGATGGCGCCGACCGTAAAGCCTGCATCCTCCACGATATGCTCGATCTCCAGCGCGACGAAAATCTCGTCTTCTACGATCAGAACCTTTTTGCTCATCCCAACGTCCACGCAACCGGAGGCGTTAAATGCGCGGATCGCGGGGCGGTTCCCGCAGACGCGAAAAAATTTTTCAGGCGCTGTCGGGCTGCACGCTGGTCCAGAGCGTTTCGAAGGCCGTGCCCTGCATCAGCAGGACCGAGGCGGGATAGCCCGCGCCGCTGGCCTTCTGCGCTGTCCCTGTGGCGTTTTCCACCGCTTCCTCCCGCGTCGCGAACGGCCCGTAATAGCGGTTGTCGAGATTGATCTTCCAGACGCCCTCATGTTCCAGGACGATGTAGCGGGCATAGGGCAGGGGCACTTACAAAACCTCCGTATTATAATGGTGCCAGGCCATGATCGCCGCGGCGCCGCGATGGGGACGCCAGCGTTCGGCCAGTTCGCGCGTCAGCTTTTCGCTGGGGCGTTCGGCCAGGCCCAATATCCGCCCGATCTCGATCTGCACGGCCAGATCGCCCGCCGGCCAGACATCCGGCCGTCCTTCCGCGAACAGCAGGTAGATTTCCGCCGACCAGCGCCCGATCCCCTTGATCCGCACCAGTTGCGCAATGGCGTCCTCATCATCGTCCGGCAGGTCGTGCAGGTCGATGCCGCCGCTGACCACCAGCTCGGCCAGGCTTCTGGCATAGCCCTGCTTCTGCCGCGACAGGCCGCAGGCGCGCAGCGTATCGAAATCGCGGACGAGCAGGGCGTCCGGCGCGCAGCCCGCGCCCAGTTCCGCCTCCAGCTTGCGCCAGACCGCCGCGGCCGCGGCGACGCTCACCTGCTGGCCGACGATGGTGCGCAGCAGGGTTTCATAGCCGGGCTCGCGGAGGCGGGGCGGCGGATAGCCGACCCGGCCTATCGCTGCGGCGAAACCGGGCTCCATCGCGGCGATGGCGTCCAGGCTGGCCCGCAATTCTTCTGCTGTATTTACCATGAATTGTCGTCCGGCCCTTGATTTCCCGCTGCCCGTCCGACATGAGCGGCGGGAAAAATTTGAGGGACCTGGGTACATGGCGAAACTGATTGTGGTCAACCGTTCGGGCGAAGAGCAGGCGGTCGAGGCGGAGAACGGCCTTTCCGTGATGGAAATCATCCGCGACAACGGCTTTGACGAACTGCTGGCGCTCTGCGGCGGCTGCTGCTCCTGCGCCACGTGCCACGTCTTCGTCGATCCGGCCTTTGCCGACAACCTGCCGCCGATCAGCGATGATGAGAACGACCTGCTCGACAGCTCCGACCATCGCAACGAGACCAGCCGCCTGTCCTGCCAGCTGACGTTCAGCGATTCGCTGGACGGCCTGCGCGTCACCATCGCGCCGGAAGATTGAGGTCGGCCGGCAGAAGGGAGCGACTTGCGCCTGATTGACGCAGCGCGCTCTGAGGGCTGGTTCCTGACATCGTCCTCCGCGTCACCCCCGGACTTGATCCGGGGGCGCTGCCATTCAGACCTCTGCGTTTCGGAAGAAAAGCGACGCCCCGGGTCGCGTGGGGCGCGACGCCTGCCGTCTGCCCACCATCAGCCGTTCGGGACGATCAGATATTTTTCCCCCGTGCGGCGGGCATTGTAGGTCAGCACGGCGTCGCGGGTCAGCGCTTCCTTGAGGGAGATGCGCGCCTTGTAATGGCTGGCGAAAGTCGTCGTCAGACCGTCGCGCACCCGCTGGCGCAGGCGTTCGGCCGTTTCCGCGTCCGTCCTTTGCAGGAAGGGAAAAAGCAGCCAGCCGCCGACGTTCCAGCCAAAGCCGAAGCTGCGCGTCAGGATGGTCGGCGACAGGTCCAGCGCACCGTAGACATAGGCCTGTTTCAGAACGTTCGAGCCATAGCGGCTATAGGGCTCGTCCTTGCTCGCGGCCTGCTCCATGGCATGGAGGATCTGGCTGACCAGATGGCCGCCGCCGATCGCGTCGAAGGCGATGGACGCGCCCGTAGCAGCGACCGCGTCCTGAAGCTGGACGAGAAAGTCGTCCCGGGAACTGTCCAGCACATATTCCGCGCCCAGATCCCTGAGGATCGCCACCTGCGCTTCATTGCGGACGATATTGACCAGCGGAATGCCGTCCTCCTGGCAGATGCGCACCAGCATCTGGCCCAGATTGGACGCGGCGGCGGTGTGGACGATCGCCTTATGCCCTTCGCGCTTCATGGTTTCGACGAAGCCAAGCGCCGTCAGCGGATTGACGAAGGCCGATGCGCCCTCCTCCGCGGTGACATCGTCGGGCAGGACCATGCAGCCGCTGGCGGCGAGCAAGCGATGTTCCGCGTACATGCCGCCGCCGATCATCGCGACCCGCTTGCCGAGCAGGGCCTGGGCTTCCGGTGCCTCGCCCGCGGCGATGACGGTGCCCGCGCCTTCATTGCCGATGGCCATGGATTGGCCGACCCGCCCCGCAAGCGCGCGGCGCGCGGGATCGGGCATGCGGGCGACGATCCGGCCTTCGGCATAATCCGCATTTGCCACATCGGCGGAAGCGAACAGCAGGCCAAGGTCGGAGGGGTTGATCGGCGCGGCTTCCACCCGGACGAGCACCTGATCGCCTGTGGGAGCGGGGAGCGTTTCTTCGGCCAGTTCGACGATCAGGCGGCCGTCGTCATCCAGGGTCGAAAGCAGCTTGAGGCCGTGGGTGTCGCTCATGAAAACTCCCTTTTCAGGCTGAGGGTCGGTCGCTGTAGAATGCCGGAAACATCGCCTTGAGGGCGGCCAGCTTCGGCATGTCCCAACGCTGGATATAGGGATGGCGCGGGTTCTTCGTCAGGAAGTCCTGATGATGGCGGTCCGCATCCTGGAAGCCGGTGAAGCCTTCTATTCGGGTGACGATGGGATCGCGCCAGAGGCCCGATTGACCGAGTTGGGCGAGATAGGCCCGGGCCGCCCTGTCCTGCCCTGCATTCAGGGGAAACAGCGCGCTGCGATATTGGGTGCCGTGGTCCGGGCCCTGATAGTCGAGCGTTGTCGGGTCCGCGATCACTGAGAAGAAGATGCGCAGCAACGTGCCGTAGCTGACCTGCCGGGGATCGTAGGTGACGCGAACGGCCTCGGCAAAGCCGGTATCGCCCTGGCTGACCTGTTCGTAATCGACCCTGCGGCCCCGAGGACCGCCTGCGAATCCGGAGACGGCGAGGCGGACACCCCTTACATGGGAGAAGACGCCTTCCACGCCCCAGTAGCAACCGCCCGCGAAGATGGCGGTTTCAAGCTTGCGGGCGGGGACTGCGTCAACCGCCGGGGCGGGCGCGAGGACCGGCCGTTCGGCACGCAAAGGGGAAGCGACGGCCAAGGCCGCCAGAAAAGCAAGCGCGATGCCGTCAGCGCGCCGCATTGCCAGCGGCCGGGGCGGATGCCGCCATGGCGGGACTGGTCAGCGGCGGCGCGTCGCTGTTCGGCTGAAGCACGAAGACCCCGATAGCGCCGATCGCGAACCCGCCCATGAAGCGCAGGAACAGGTCGGATTTCAAGAAGGCCAACATGGCGTTCTTCCTTTCGGTCGTCTTGGTCGCCGCAAGCGGCGGAAATGAATGTCGCGCGGCTTAGTCCCGGATGAACGCTGCGCCAGGGCAGTTTCGACCAACGTCCGATGTGGGACGATGGATGTCGGGCAAGGCCAGTTTCGGTTCGAAACGGGATATAGACCCCCGCTCTCCATCTGCAAGACGGCGCCGGAGAAATTTTCCGTTTCCGAAATGGAGGTGATGGGGGAGGGGAAGGACGGACTTGGCGTCCGGTCCTTCCCTTCCAGCTTCGCTGGTCCCGTTCCAGGCTAAGCCCGGGGGGATTGAAGAGGGCTCACTTCAAAGCGGCGCAGGCTTCCTGGATGCGGGTGCAGGCCTTGCGCAGCACCTCTTCCGAAGTCGCGTAGCTGATGCGGAAGGCCGGGGAGAGGCCAAAGGCGGCGCCGTGGACGGCGGCGACCTTCGCTTCGTCCAGGAAATAGCCGATCAGCGCTTCGTCGCTGTCGATCACCTGTCCCTTGGGCGTCGTCTTGCCGATCACGCCGCTGGCATCGGGATAGACGTAGAAGGCGCCCTCCGGCGTCGGGCAGTCCAGGCCCGGTGCGTCGTTCAGCATGGCGACGACCATGTCGCGGCGCTTCTTGAAGGCGGCGTTGCGCTCTTCCAGGAAATCCTGGTCGCCGGTCAGCGCCGCGACGGCGGCCGCCTGGCTGATCGAGCAGGGATTGCTGGTCGATTGCGACTGGAGCTTGCCCATCGCCTTGATGATCCATTCCGGGCCGCCGGCAAAGCCGATGCGCCAGCCCGTCATGGAAAAAGCCTTGGAGCAGCCGTTGACCGTCAGCGTGCGGTCGTAGAGGTCCGGGCAAACCTGCGCGATGGTGGCGAAGGGGGTCGGCGCGTACCAGACATGCTCATACATATCGTCCGTCATCACCAGCACATGGGGATGGCGCAGCAGCACTTCGCCCAGCGCCTTCAGCTCTTCGGCCGAATAGGCTGCGCCTGACGGGTTGGAAGGCGAGTTCAGCATGACCCACTTGGTCTTCGGCGTGATCGCGGCTTCCAGCTGGGCGGCGGTGATCTTGTAGCCCTGGCTTGCCGGCGCCTCGATGAAGACCGGCGTGCCGCCCGCGAAGTTCACGATGTCGGGATAGCTGACCCAATAGGGCGCCGGAATGATGACCTCGTCGCCCACGTCGACGGTCGCGACCAGCGCGTTGAACAGCGTGTGCTTGCCGCCCGAATTGACGCTGATCTGGCTGCGCTTGTAGATAAGGCCATTGTCGCGCTTGAACTTGAAGGCGACGGCTTCCTTGACGTCGGCGGTGCCGTCCACGTCGGTATAGCGGGTAAGGTTCTTGCGGATCGCCGCGATCCCCGCCTCCTTCACGAAATCGGGCGTGTCGAAGTCCGGTTCGCCGGCGGAGAGGCCAATGACGTCCACGCCTTCGGCTTTCAGGGCATTCACGCGCGCGCTCATCGCCAGGGTGGCGGAGGGCTGGATGCGACCGAGGGCTGCGGAAGTCTGGCTCATCATGACAATCTTTCTCTAGAATCCCCTAGGTCCGCGTGAAGCGGACGCGAGGCTCCTTAGTGTGCAACGAAAGAAGGGGCAACCGCCAGTTGGCTTCGGCTGGCCGTAACGGCAGATTATAGGGCCGGGAGGGAGGAAGATCTGCAATTCATGCGTGCGGAAAAGGGTTGCCCGTGCCCCTATAGCGCGCTGCGTTCAATCGGACGCAGGGCGCGCGCTCCAAGCTTTTGTTGTCGAATCCTTTCAAGCGTAAAGCCGGTTCCCACTTTTGCGCACGATGCTCTAGCGCACCAGCGACGCCGCCACCATGCCGCGCGCCGCATTGCCGATGAAGAATCCGTTTTCCAGGTCGCGGGGGCGCAGGTCGGCCTCCACTGCCTCCCCCATGTCGAGCAGGCTGCGGCGCAGCACGCCGGGCAGCAGGCCGCGCGACAAAGGCGGGGTCAGCAGCTTGTCGCCGCGTTCGACGAAGATGGAGGAGAAGCTGCCCTCCGTCAGGAACCCCTGTTCGTCCGTCATCACCACTTCATAGGTGCCGCCGCGCCGCAGGGCGTCACGGTAGAGCGAACGGTCGGTCGTCTTGTGCGCCAGCCGCGCATCGGCGGCGGGGGCGTTGCGGGGGACGAGCGCGACCTGCATGATCGCCTGAGGCCAGGTGCGGTGCTCGCGCACTTCGATGGCGATGGAGCCCCGGCGCGACACCAGCAGGCGAAGGCGGCTGCGCTCCCGCAGGCGGAAGGTCGCGGCCTGAAGCTCATTGCGCACATTATGGCGGTCGAAGGCGAAATCGAGCGCCTCCGCGCTGGTCTTCAACCGCTCCAGATGCAGTTCGAGCAATCTGATGCCCTCGACCGGATCGAAGGCCATGGTTTCGAGCAGATCGAACCGTCCGTCAGCCAATGCCATGGAAAATTGCAAACCCCTTATGCCGATCGATGATGGCGCGATGAATCAGGCCGGTGCGAGGAAGCGCCCCTTGGCCAGACATTCCGCCCATTCGGAAGCGACATCCGAATCCGCGACGATGCCCGATCCCAGACCCAGGCGTCCCTCCCTGCTGCCTTCTTCGACGCAAATGGTGCGGATGGCAACATTGAACGCGGCATCGCCCGACGGATCGATCCAGCCCATGGAGCCGGTATAGACGCCGCGCGGAAAGGGCTCGACCGCGTCGATGATCTCCATGGCGCGGACCTTGGGCGCGCCGGTGATCGACCCGCAGGGGAAAAGGACGCGCAGCACGTCGACGGGCGACAGGCCGGGTAACAGCCGGGCCCGGACGGTCGATACCATCTGGTGGACGGTCGGATAGGTTTCGACCTTGAACAGGTCGGGCACGGTGACGGTGCCGGCGTGGGAGACGCGCGACAGATCGTTGCGCAGCAGGTCGACGATCATCAGATTTTCCGCGCGCTGCTTGGCATCCCGCTCCAGCCATTGCGCCAGTTCCGCGTCGCTGGCGAGATCGGGATCGCGGGGGGCGGTGCCCTTCATCGGCCGCGCGGTCAACTGGCCCCGGACATGGGTGAAGAACAGCTCCGGCGAAAAGGAGAGGATCGAATGTTCCCCGGTGCGCAGCACGCCGCCATAGCCCGCCTGCTGGCGCGGACGGATGGCGGCATAGAGCGCCATGAGATCGCCCATGAAATGCGCGGCGCAGGGGAAGGTCAGATTGACCTGATAGATGTCGCCGGCGCGGATATAGTCCTGAACCTGGGCGAAGGCGGCGCGATAGGCGGTCTCGTCGATCAGCGGCTGGAGGCGATCGACCCTGGCGCCCGCCGGATCCGGCAACAGGCCGGTCATGGCGGCGGGATCGATCAGGCACACCCCTTCGAACAGGCCGAACCAGAGCAGCGGCGTCTTCGGCCTGTCCTGCCGATGCCGTTCCGCCAGCGGGTGAAGGCGGTCCTCCAGCGCCAGCCCGGCTTCATAGGCGATGAAGCCTGCTGCGTGCAGCCCGGCTTCTGCCGCTTCGGACAGCCGGTCGAGCGCTGGCTGCACCTCCGCCAGCCGATGAGCGGCGATGACCGATACCGGATCGCGATAGAGGCGCGCGGGGGCGGGAGCCCGGGTACGGGCGTCGTCGAACAGGACGAAGGCTTCGGTCGGTCCCGGAAGGCGCATGGCCGCCCTCTTAACAGGCTTTGCGCGGCGCGGAAGCTCTAACAGGGCGCGGGCATGTTGCACGGGGCGCGCATTGGCCATAGGGGGAAAGGCCATGAGCAAGGGATTGCCCCAGGATGATGCGGCGCGGCCGCTGCGGCCGGCGCTGGCGCTGGCGCTCAGGGGCCGTTGTCCCGCCTGCGGCGAAGGCCGGATGTTCGCCCGCTTCCTGAAGCCCAGTCCCGCCTGCCGCCATTGCGGACAGGCCTGGGACGCATCGCGGGCGGACGATTTCCCGGCCTATATCGTCATATTGCTGCTGGGGCACCTGCTCGTGCCGCTGATGATAGAGGTGAACGCGGCGCTGGATATTCCGCTGGGGGTGCAGGCGGCGCTATGGCCGGGTCTTGCGATCCTGCTTGCGCTGGCGATGATCCAGCCCGCCAAGGCGGCGGTCATCGCCTTCCAGTGGAGCCGCCGCATGGACGGCTTCCGCTAGAGCGGGTTACGATCGGTTGAAAATCGATGCGATCCCATCAGTCCGGACGGATGATGAAGTTGCGTTCCATCGCCTCCCGCAGACTCTCGTCGATGGAGCGGCGCCCTTCCGAACCATGGGTCACGACGGTGGTGTCGGCGGTGGCGACGCATATGCCCTTCTGAAAGCCCGCCGAACTGATCGTCCAGCTCGTGCGCCCGATATGGCCGATCGCGCAGTGCACCTCGAACGGATAGGGAAAGTGGGATTCCTCGACGAAATTGAGGTTCACGTTCGCGACCAGCCAGCGCACCCCCTGTTCCTGCGGATGGCGGCCCAGATGATGGTGGAAGCGGATGCGGGCCGTTTCGAATATGCCGGAGATCGCCACATTGTTGATGTGGCCCATCGTATCGATGTCCTGGAAGCGGGTGTCGATGCTGGTGACGAAACGATAAGCTTCCGGGCGGAGGCGCCAGGATTCGGGTTTGGCCATGTCCTGCTTGTCCTATGTCCTGTTTTCCTATGCTCTTAGCCCTTGGCGGCGGGGATGCAATCATCGGGTCGAAATTGATCGGACTGCGACCTTTATGACACAGGCGCGAAGCTTATCGTTCTGCTGAGGTAACGGATCGTTTCCGGGCGCGGCGGTGGACTTCCGCGCAGGTGCAGCATAGCTTCCGGACCGGATTGTCGCACATGGGGGTTTCGATGCAACGCTATAGTCGGCTGGCCATTTTCCTGCACTGGGCGATCGCCGCCCTGCTTGCCTTCCAGATTGCCGTGGGATGGGCGCTCGAGGATCTTGGCGCGCGCGGCTTCGCGCTGTTCCAGTGGCATAAGTCGATCGGCATCTCGATCCTGCTGCTGACCTTCGCCCGCGTCGCCATACGTTATTGGAAGCCGCGTCCCGCGCCGGTCGAGCGCGGCTGGCAGGGCGCGCTGGCCAAGGCGGTGCATGCGGGCCTCTATCTGTTCATGCTGGGCGCGCCGCTCACCGGATGGGCCTTGGTGTCGACCGCGAAGGTGAAGGTGCCGACCTTGATCTTCGGCATCGTCCCCCTGCCTCATCTGCCCCTGCCCATGAGCGCGCATGAGCTGGCCGAAGGCGGACACGCCCTGATCGCCTGGATCGGCATCGCGCTGTTCGTCCTGCACGTCGCGGGTGCGCTGCGGCATCATGTGCTGATGGGCGATGGGTTGCTGTGGCGGATGATGCCGGCGCGTTCGCCGCTGTTGCTGGCAGCCTTGCCCGCGCTGATCGCGGTGGGGTTCGTCCTCGGGCGCGCCGTCCTGCCAGCGCCCGCAGCGAAGGCGGTGGCCGCGCCGGTCCTGCCGGCGGCGGCCGAGGAGGAAGAGGAAATGCCCGCCAATGCCGCTGAGCCGGCCGACGATGCCGTCAATGCCGTCAATGCCGCGGCCCCGGCCGAAGCCGGCAATGCGGCGGTCGCGGAAGAACCGGTGGGGCCGCCGCCCGCCTGGTCGGTGCAGCCGGGCGGGACCATCGGCTTTTCCGTCGGGAACAGCGGCGAGACGATCAGCGGCCGCTTCTCCAAATGGACGGCGAAGATCGTCATGGACCCGGATCATCCGGACAGCGCGGACATCCGCGTGGAGATCGACCTGGCGAGCGCCAGCGTCGGGGACAGCTATAAGGACGGCATGCTGGCCGGGGACGAATTCTTCGGCGTGGCGGCGCACCCCAGGGCCGTCTTCACCGCAAGGGGCGCTGAGAAGACGGGGACGAACGCCTATCGCGCTTCGGGCACACTGAACCTCAAGGGGGTAAGCAAGCCGCAGAGCATCCGCTTCACCCTTTCCGGCACCGGCAAGGCGCGGAAGGTCTCAGGATCGGCCACCATCGCCCGTGCGTCCTTCGGCGTCGGCAATGGCGAGAGCAGCGCGGGACTGGACCCCAAGGTGTCGGTCAGCTTCGGGTTCAGTGCGCAGGCGGAATAAGCAGGCATGGATTTGGCGCCGCACTTCTGCCAAAGCGGCGTCATGGACAGGAGCACGGAAAAGCCAAGCGCGCGCATAGAGGATGGGGTCTTCCTGGGCTTCGTCCTCATCGTCTCGGTCGCCTTCGCGCTGGTGGTCGAGCCCTTCTTCGCCGCCATATTGTGGGGCGTGATCGCCGCCATCCTGTTCGCGCCGGTCAACCAGGGGCTGATCGGGATGATGCCCCGGCACCGGAACAGCGCGGCGGCGCTGACGCTGTTGCTGATCGTCGCGCTGGTGATCGTGCCGGCGATCATCCTGGCCATGGCGCTGGTGCAGGAAGCGACCCTCTTCTACGCCAAGGTGCAAAGCGGCGAGATCAACTTCGCGCGGATGTTCGCGCAGTTCCAGGCGAGCCTGCCTGGCTGGGCCGCGGCCTTTCTCGACCGGCTGGGCATAACCAACTTCGCCGCCGTGCGCGAAATGCTGAGCGCCGGCGTCGCGTCGAGCTTCCGCACGGTCGCGACGCAGGCGTTGCAGATCGGGCAGAGCGCGTTCAGCTTCCTGATGGCGCTGGGCGTGATGCTGTACCTTACCTTCTTCCTGTTGCGCGACGGACCGAAGCTGGCGGCGATGGTGGACAGGGCGGCGCCGATGCGGACCGCGCATCGCCGGGCCCTGATCAATCAGTTCGTCGTCGTCACGCGTGCGACGATCAAGGGCAGCATCGTCGTCGCCATCGTCCAGGGGCTGATCGGCGGCGTGGTGTTCTGGGCGCTGGGCTTGCCGGGTGCGCTGCTCTGGGGCGTGCTGATGGGGGCGTTCTCGCTGATTCCGGCGGTCGGAACCGGGCTGATCTGGGTGCCGGTCGCCATTTACCTGTTCGTCACCGGGGCGGTGGCGAAGGGGCTGATCCTCGCCTTTTGCGGCATGTTCGTGATCGGGATGGTGGACAATATCCTGCGACCGATACTGGTCGGGCGGGACACGCGGATTCCCGACTATGTCGTGCTGATCACCACGCTGGGCGGGATCGACCTGTTCGGGTTCAACGGCATCGTCATCGGGCCGGTGATCGCGGCGCTGTTCATCGCGACCTGGAACATCGTGACGAAGATGCGGACGGGGGCGGATGGGCTGGAGGGGCCTTTGACGGAATGATCAGGCGCTTCCCTTCAAGAAAGTGAAGGGCTTCGACATTTGAACGGGACAGGTGGCTCGTGAAAACGGCCCGAACGGAGCCTGGTTTCCGCGATCTATAACTCCTCCAGCGCGGCGCTGGCTTCCATCCAGCTTTCTTCCGCCGCTTCCAGTTTCCTTTCCAGGTCGGCGCGTTTCACCATCAGTTCGGTCATGGTCATCTTCGCCTCCGCGCCGGTCGCGCTTTTGGGGTCGAACAGCGCCTGGTCGATGCGGCTGCGTTCGGCGGTTAGCATGGCCATCTCCTTTTCCGCCTTGCTGACGGCGTTCTTCGCCGCCTTCTGCCGTTCGCGCCATTGCGCGGCGTTGCGCTTTTCCGCCTTGCGGTCGGTCTTCGGGGCATCGCCCCCCGAACCCCCATTGCCGCCATTGCCGTCAGCCTTGCGCAGGATGATGTCGGTATAATCCTCCAGGCTGCCGTCGAAGGGCTGGGCCGTGCCATTGTCGACCAGCACCAGCCGGTCGGCGACCAGTTCGATCATGTGGCGGTCGTGGCTGACGATGACCACCGCGCCCGAATAGTCGTTCAGCGCCTGCACCAGCGCTTCGCGGCTGTCGACGTCGAGATGGTTGGTCGGCTCGTCGAGGATCAGCAGATGCGGCGCGTCGCGGGTGATGAGGGCGAGGGCCAGCCGCGCCCTTTCCCCGCCCGACATGGAGCCGACCTTCTGCGTCGCGCGCTCGCCGGAGAAGCCGAAGCGGCCCAGCTGGGCGCGGACGGCGGCGGGGGTCGCGCCCTTCATCACCCGGCTCATATGTTCGAGCGGCGTGTCGCCGACGTCCAGTTCCTCCACCTGATATTGGGTGAAATAGCCGACATTCATCCTCGCCGAGGCGTTCATCGCGCCTTCCATCGGCTTCAACTGCGCGGCGATCAGGCGGGCGAGCGTGGTCTTGCCATTGCCGTTGCGGCCGAGCAGCGCCAGCCGGTCGTCGGGGTCGATGCGGAGGTTCACCCGGCGCAGGACGGGCGTGTCGTTGTAACCGACCGCCGCCATGTCCATGGTGATGAGCGGCGGGCGCAGTTCGGGCGGGCTGGGGAAGCCGAAATGCAGCGTCGGGTCCTCGATGGCCGCGGCGATGGGCTGCATCTTCGCCAATGCCTTGGCGCGGGACTGGGCCTGTTTCGCGGTCGAGGCGCGGGCGGAGTTGCGCGCGACATAGTCCTGCAACTTCTCGCGTTCGGCCTGTTGTTTCGCGCGGGCGGCCTCCTGCTGCGCGAGGCGTTCGGCGCGCTGGCGTTCGAAGGCGTCGTAGCCGCCGGGATAGAGGGTGATCTTCCCGCCCTCCAGATGCAGGATATAGTCGACCACATTGTTGAGCAGGTCGCGTTCATGGCTGATGACGACCACGGTGCCGCGATAGGCCTTGAGGAAATTTTCCAGCCAGAGCGTCGCTTCGAGGTCGAGATGGTTCGACGGCTCGTCCAGCAGCAGCAGGTCGGGGTTGGAGAAAAGCAGCGAGGCGAGGGCGACGCGCATCTTCCAGCCACCCGAATAGCTGTCGAGGGGGCGGCCCTGCATTTCCTCGTCGAAGCCGAGGCCGACGAGGATGCGGGCGGCGCGGGCCGGCGCGGTATAGGCGTCGATGGCGTTCAGCCGTTCGTAGATATGGCCGAGGCGGTCGGGGTCTTGCGTATGCTCCGCCTCCGCCATCAGTTCGGCGCGTTCCCTGTCGGCGGCGAGGACGGTGTCGAAGGGGGTGGCCGTGCCCGAGGGCGCTTCCTGCGCGATATAGCCGAGGCGCGTGTCGCGGGGCATGTCGCAACTGCCCTCGTCCGGGTCGATCTGGCCGATCATCACCTTCATCAGGGTCGACTTGCCCGCGCCGTTGCGGCCGATCAGGCCGACGCGGCTGCGCGGCGGCAGGGAAGCGCTGGCGCGGTCGAGAATAGTGCGGCCGCCGAGGCGCACGGTGATGCCGTTCAGGTTGAGCATGGAGGGGGCCTCTAGCAGAGGTGCGTGGGGTGGTGAAGGCGTTGAGGCGGAGTTTTGCAGACTGCCTCATGCCTGCGAAGTTCACGGCGTTGTGGCCGACGCATTTGCGTGGGTGCGGACCGGTGGCGTTGATTTCGCAATAGGAGAATTTTTGCGGAATGGGTGTGCGGAGGGCGCCCGCTTAGGGGGCGGGTGGAATGGGTTGACGGTGGGAAAGAGCGTGAGGGCGCTATGCCATGGTCAGGGCCGTGTAGGACAGGGGTTTGGGCGGTGGGGGAGTCCATGTCCTTTGGGAGGCGTCAAGGGGAACGGGCAGGAGATGGGTCCCCGCCTTCGCGGGGATGACGGGAGTGAGACGGGGATGACGGGAGTGAGGTGGGGGATGACGGGAGTGAGACGGGGATGACGGGAGTGAGATGGGGATAACGGGAGAGAGATGGGGATGACGAAATGGGGAAAGAGGTGACGGGATCGGAATGGACGCGATCCGGGGTGGGATGATGGTTTATTGGGGGAAAGCGGGCGTGGTTTCCGCCGCATAAAGCGTGAACTGGCTGTGGAGGCCGCCATTGGATGATTGCCCGAGCCAGAGGTCGAACAGGCCCGGTTCGGCGATGATCCTGCTGCCCGCGCCGACAAATTGCAGGTCGGTGCGGGACAGGGAGAAGCGCACCGTCCTGCTCTCGCCGGGGTCGAGGGTGACGCGCTGGATGCGTTTCAACTCGCGGATCGGGCGGGTACGGCTGGCGACGCGGTCGCGGATATAAAGTTGGACGACTTCGCTGCCCTTGCGGGTGCCCTTGTTGGTGAGGCGGGCGGTGATTTCGATGGCGCGGTCCCAGCGCAGCGCCGTGTCGGACAGTTTCAACCCTTCCAGCGTGAAATCGCTGTAGCTGAGACCGTGGCCGAAGGGATAGCGCGCGCTATTGTCGGTGGTGGCGTAGCGCGAGCGATATTCGGTGCGGTTGTCGATCACCGGGCGGCCGGTCGACTTGCGGTCGTAGAAGAAGGGTTCCTGCCCCGATTCCCAGGGGAAGCTGACCGGCAGCTTGGCGGACGGGTTCACCTTGCCGAACAGGATGTCGGCAATGGCATGGCCGGATTCGGAGCCGAGGAACCAGGTCGCGAGGATCGCCTGCGCATTCGCCACGCCGTCATGCAGCGCCAGGGCGCGGCCGTGGCGGAGAAGGACGATGACGGGCCTTCCGGTCGCGGCGACGGCATCGGCCAGCGCCTGCTGCACGACGGGGATTTCGATGGCGGTGCGGGACTGCGCCTCGCCCGACATGTCCTGCGATTCGCCCAGCGCCAGGATGACGATGTCCGCCGCCTTCGCCGTTTCCACCGCTTTGGCGACGCCCCCGTCGATGGGCGTCAATATGCCGCTGCCCGGCGCGACCAGCAATCTGGCCGGGTCCGGCATGGCGGCGCGCAGGCCGGTGGCGATGTCGATGCCCTTGCCCTTGTCGCCGTAAAAGGCCCAGGGGCCGTAGACATTCTCCCTGTCCTCGCCGAACGGGCCGATGAGCGCGATGGTCTGCGCCCGGGCGGGATTGAGCGGCAGGACGCCATCATTCTGGAGCAGCACGATGGAACGCGCCGCCGCCTCCCGCGCCAAGGCGCGATGGGCGGGGGTGAAGATGCGGGTCTTTTCCGCTTCCTCGTCCAGCGAGCGCCAGGGATTGTCGAACAGGCCGATGGCGGTCTTGACGTAAAGGATGCGCCGGACGGCGACGTCGACCGTTTCCATCGGCACCGCGCCGCTTTTCACCAGATCGGGGATGTGGCGGATGTAAAGGCCGCTCTGCATCGACATGTCGACCCCGGCCAATATGGCGAGGCGGGTGGCGTCGCGCTCATCCTCGGCATAGCCGTGGGCGATCAGTTCCTCGTCCGCCGTATAGTCGGAAAAGACGAAGCCGCGGAACTTCATCTCGCCGCGCAGCGTGTCGGTGAGCAGGTCGCGGTCGGCGGTGGCGGGCACGCCGTTGATCTCGCTGAACGCCGCCATGGTGGTGAGCGCCCCCGCCGCGAAGGCGGCGCCGAAGGGCGGGAGATGGGTTTCGCGCAGCGTTTCGTCGCTGATGTCGACGCTGCCATATTCGAGGCCCCCGGCGACGGCGCCATAGGCGGCGAAATGCTTGGGGCAGGCGAGCAGGGAATCGTCGCGGCGCAGGTCGCGCCCCTGAAAGCCGCGCACGCGGGCGGCGGCGAAGAGGCCGCCCAGAGCGACATCCTCCCCGGCTCCCTCGACCACCCGGCCCCAGCGCTGGTCGCGGGCGACGTCGACCATGGGGGCAAAGGTCAGGTGCAGGCCGGCCGCCGTCGCCTCCACCGCCATGGCGCGCGCCGTGCGTTCCGCCAGCGACGGATCGAAACTGGCGGATTCGGCCAGGGTCACGGGGAAGATCGTCTTCAGGCCGTGGATGACGTCGCCCGCGAACAGCAGCGGAATGCCGAGGCGGCTTTGTTTGAGCGCAATCTCCTGCGCGCGGCGCGCGCCCGCGACGCCGATGCCGTTGAACAGGCAGCCGACCCGGCCCTTGCGGATTTCGTCGGCAAGCTGCCTTTCATTCTGGATGCCGACCTGCGGATTGGGGGGATTATAGGGGCGGAAACTGTCGGCCAGGCAGGTCATCTGCCCCGCCTTCTCCTCTATGGTCATGCGCGCGATCAGATCGTCCACGCGCTCCACCTCCGTCGCGGCAAGGGCGCGGCGGGGCAGGCGAAGGGTCAGGAAGCCGGCAAGGGCGGCGGTCAGGACGGCGCGGCGGGTCGCGGGAGGAACTGGGGTCATCAAGGGGAGCGTAACAGATTCCGGATGAACCGCACTTATCCCGTCAATGCGCGCAGGAAAGCAAGCTGTGGAGAGATGGGATGAGCCCTGAAGCGGATCAATTCGGCCCGGCGGCGGCGCCCGCGGCCAGCGATGGTGGACAGGGCTGGACTATCCAATGCTTCAACCAAAATAACGAAAAAACAGCATTCTATGGAAATTAAATGTATGATTCGTGTCCCATATCGTGTACCGGATTTTTAGCGGAGCAATCAAGCCCCGTTGGCCCGAGCAGGGCGGATTACTTTCTGGGGGTATTTTGCATGTCTGACGTAAAGGGCGCTTCCAACAATGCGGTTGAAATGATGGACGGCGCCGTCTGCCACTTCATGGGCTCTGGAATGGTGGCAATCACGAGCATTGATGATGAGGGCGCATCGCAAGCAGCCGTGATGGGCGCCGATGTTATGGGCGCTGCTGTGAACGCTTATAGGGCAGGTTCGGGGGACGGGAGCGTCGGAGCTTGGTCTTACCGCTTCATGGGGGGCGACGTCATAGCCCTTGTTAACCGGGAGGTCGCGCACAGTTCCGCCGTGGTGACGGTCGGGGACCTAGAGCAGGCCCTAGCCGAAGCGGCTTGATAAATCGACTTAGAGGGCTCGGAGGAAACTTCGGGCCCTTCGGCTATCTGGAGGACAGTAGATGCAGTCGGACAATCATACGGACCCAGCGGGCCCTGAGCCCGATTGGGCCGAAAGGTTCTGTCTGGCCTGGGAAGCTGGCGTTGAGGTGCTTTGCGGGCTGGTAGGGATCGGCGTGGGCCTGATGTTGCTTAGCGGCCTCGTGGCGCTCGCTGTGGCTTTGCCTATTCCTGCTGCTATATTTTGCGGCGCGATCATAATAGTTATGTCATTGCAGCGGGGTTGCTGCCGTCAACGTGAGTAATTGAATGCCGCCGCGTCTAACTGCTACCCAAGCCCTAGCCCATGCTACCAATCAGGCGGGGTATCCAAAGGTATCAGCCTCAACTTTCATATGCCCCCATCCCGATTGCCGTACACTCGCTCTTCATCGCTGGGGTTACGTAAATGGGGTCACTGTTCAAGGGGGTGGGAACCCATATAGGGCTTTCACGGAAGGGGCGCCCACGATTGTGAGCGCGCTCTGCGAGGCTTGCTTGAAGGAAGTGATTTTCATTGACGGGCGGCTACACGTTCCGAACGAAAGTGAGGCACCCGCGCCGCCCTCCGATCTTCCTAGTGATTTAGCAGAAGATTATGAGGAAGCGCGTCGGGTACTCCCTGTGTCCCCTAGGGGCGCCGCCGCGTTACTGCGGCTGCTAGTCCAAAAACTGCTACCACTGATTGGAGCGGACGAAGACGATATTAATAAGATGATCGGCCAATTGGTCAAGAATGGCGTCATCAACCCGAAAATTCAGCAAGCGTTGGATTCGGTCCGTGTTATCGGCAATGAGGCCGTCCACCCTGGTACGATGGACCTAAAGGATGATAGCGCTACGGCCTTCTCGCTTTTCAATCTAATCAATTACATCGTGGAGAAAGCGATAACAGAGCCCAAGGAGATAGATGCAATCTACGCAGGACTTCCGGCCGGAAAGCTGGCTGGCATCATCAATCGCGACAAGTCGAAAGAACAAAAAGCCCCCGAAGCGCCATAGCGGCACCCCAGGGGCATATAGTCACAGAGGGTTCCCCTCCGCGTCAAAGTTGTCTTCGTAACGGCCATACATACCGTAACCCCGACCGCCTGGATTTTCACCAACGCCTAGAAGGACCTGACCGTCCTCCGTAGCGGGCTCAATGTTCAGTGCGGCGGCCTTGGCCAGGAGGGTGGCGTTGCGATGACGATATGCCGCCTGCTGTGCATCACGCTCGGCAAGGCCCGCAATGTCGTCCAGGTGGCCCCGGAAGGCCTTGGGGTCCTGTTCAGTGAGGACCTGGGCTGTACGATCCTTAACGCCGTTGCGGAATTCTCCGCCCGCCTTCTCCCCTACCTTAGCCAAAGCGCGGCCTGCCATCGCCTTCCAGCCCGTGGGGAGCGTCGGAGCGATTTGCTCGTTAAGGTCGGCGTCTAGGGCCTGACGGCCAGCCGTGGCGGAATTGCCCTGGGCCTCACTCCAAAGGATATTCCCCTGGTGCTCGGCCTCCAAGCGGTCCAAGAGTTGGCGGACGGCGCCGCTATTGCCGCCCATACGGCCGATGGCGTCTTGCTTGGTTTGATCGCCCAATGCGCCCCTGATGCGGGCTGATACGTTGCCGGTCTGATGCTGTGCGCCCCAGTCGGTGGCCTCATCGGCCAGAGCGGACCTTGCGCCAAGCGCCCAGGACTCATGCGCGGTCTCAGGGATCGAGCGGGCCATTTCGTTGACCTCGTGACCCGAGAGCCCCGCAACGCGCCCACCAGCCTCCAGGGCGTCCCGCTGGGCCATGTCGTCCGCATAGAGCCGGATGGCATCGCCGTAGGCCTCATTCTGGGCCGCAAGCTGGTCTCGGAGGTCCCCCGCTCGTGCATTGATGTGGACGGAGTTGGTATTGTGGACGGGCTGGCCGGTGCGCGGATTGATGCCAGCCGCCGCCCTGCCATTGTCACGCATAGCCCTAATGACCTGATCGAAGCCCTCAGTTGAAAGGGACTGCATGGCCTCAGGGTCTATGGTGCCGTCCTGCCGCATACGGAGCCCCATGGCCTCAGGGTCCCCGATGGCGTTGCCGATATTCCGGTAAGCTTGGGGCAAGGCGTCCTTGAACGCGGGCGTAGCCATGATCGCCTCAATCTCAGGCGTTATCACCATCGGCTGCGCATAGGCCTCACGATACAGCGGCGCCACGCGGGCCTTTGCGGCGGCCGTCTGGCGTTCGATCTGGGCCAATGGGTCCGTAACGCTGCCCATAGTGTCAATAACATGCTGACGGACGCGGGCGGCCTCCTGAGCCTTACGGGCGTCCAGTGCCGAACGGACCAGCCGTTGCCCCGGTCCCATGCCGCGAGACGCCCAGCTCGTGGTATTCCTCAGCGACTCCGTAATGTCGCCTGGCATCGCGGGGACTCCCATGGCCTGCCTGCGTTCCAATTCGGCCGCGATGGTCTCAGGGGACGCGGCGGGGCCGTTCTGTCCCATGCCGGTAACGATATTCCCCTCTCCGAGCCGCTGGCTCAAGGTGCGGTCTGCGACTTCACGGGCGCGGGCTTCCTTGGTGAGCTTACTCTTGCGCAGGACGGCGCGAGGTACGTTAGCCAAGCGGCGGGTGGCACCATCGTAGCCGGGGAGTTTTCCACGGGCCCAGCGATGGGCGAGCGCGGCACCTTCAAGGGCGGGAGTGGCCAAGCCTCCCAGCGCGGCGCCCGCCACGGCCGACTGGATAGCGCTGTCTACGCGGTCCGCGACGCTGTCACCTTCGCCCGCACCTGAAAGGCCGCCGTAGATAGCGCCGATTTTAGCGCCCTGCGCGATCTTAGCGCCCATTCCGGCGCCCTTCGCCAGTGCTCCGCCTGGGAGGAGCAAGCTAGCCCCAATGCCTCCGAGCGTAGACGTCCATGCGAGGTTCGGGTGCTCGTCGTCATATTGGGCCTGATGGGCCTTAAAGTCCGCTTGACCTTGCTTGAAGGCCTCGCCCACGGGCTTGCCGGTGACGAGGGCAGCAGCGGCGTCTAGGCCCCCAGCGAGCTCGTCGCCCCAGTTGGGGAGCACATTGTCCACCACGTCTCCCACAAAGTCGCCAGCGGTCTGGAGACCCGTGCGGGGCTTCCGGGCCTGGGGAGCAGAAGCCTCCGCTTGGACCCGCTGGAGGACTTCCTCCCCTGATGCCCCTTCTGGCGCGTCCACTTCAAAGGTTGAGCCGTCTGGCCCCTCAATTACGTATCTTGGCATTACTTAACTTTGCGGATGGTCCAGCCGTTCGTGGATGGTTTGCGGCGGACAGATGGTGGCGGGGTCGGGAGGCCGAGACGCTTGGAATAGGAGGCGCGGCTCGTGTCGAGGAAGGTTTGGAGGCCGTCCAATGCCTCTTCGTTGGCGCTGTCGAAACTGTAGCGGTTCGGTAGGTTTTGGATGGCCAGCTTACTCTCAAAGTCCGACATGGCCCCTTCGCCTGGGGTGCGCTGGGCGGGCCGGACCAGAGTGCGAAGCCCTGCGACGGCATTATCGAATCGGGCATTAGCCTGGGTAGGCATAAACTCGCCCAAGGATTTGAGTGGCCCTGAACCCCGGAGGGTTTCATTGTAGAGCGCCCGCACGCGGTCCACCTGGGGCTGAATGCGGTCCATCTGGTCCAATGCGGCTCTGGCGGCGTCGCGGCTCTTTGAGGTTTCGAAGGGCTGCCCGCTTTTCGTGGGCTGCGACGGGGCGGCTCCCGGCTCGGTGTAATTGTGCCACTGGCCGCCCTTAAAGATAATGCGTTGGCCGGTTTTCGGATTGGTGGCCGTCTGGCCTTCTTGAATTTCGCTCATGGGATTAGTCCAGTATGAAGCCCGTAGGCGTCTTGATGGTTGCCTTGCGGGTCACGGCGGCAGGCACTTTACGTAGGGTGGATCTGCGCTCCGCTCGGGCGTCAGCGGCACGGGCCAAATCCACACGTGCGGCACCCTGCGCGGTGCGGGCATCGTTCGTGGCGATGCGGTTATCGGCGATGCGGTCGCCGCGCTCATTACTGCTGGCCTGCGCAACCGTCATGCCCGAATTGCCCGCTACGGTCCCGTAAGTGTCGCTCCACGCGGAGGGCATCCCCTCCGGACTGATGCCGTATCGCTGCGGATTGGCAATCAAGTCCGCATAGGCTGCGGCTCGCTGGTCGGCCGGGAGCTTGCCGATCTGGTAGACGAGGCGAGCCTTTAGGTCCTGCGCCTCCTTCCAGGATGGCGCCGCCTTGGCCTCTCGCTCAGCGCGGGCCTTAGCGTCCCTTTCGTCCTGAGCGGCCTTGGCGAACTCGGGGACCTCACGAACCGTGCGGTTCCCTTGAGCATCCGTCATAATCTCAAAGCGGTTATTTGGGCCGCCATAGGTGACTGACTTCTGAGCTTCCCTGCGGAGCCCCGCGTTGCGGTCAGCCATTACGCCCGCTGCGGCCCCAAGGCCCTCTCCGAAATTCTGGTTAGACAGGAAGGCCTGTCCGATGCCCAGGAGCGTTTCGGAGATATGGTCATTGTCCCAGATGGTCGCCTTTTTCTTTACAGAGGGCGGAGGAGCCGGGAGGGTTTGTTGGAGCGTACCGCCAGCAGACGGGGCGGGCATGGCGCTGTCAGTGTCGAACGGGCTAATGGAGCGAGAGGCGGCCCAAGGCGAGGCCGATGGAAATGACATAGATATTCCTTAGAGGGATGGTGCGGCGACTGGTGGCGCCGAAAAATGCTGAGGGTTGGCCATGCGGAGCGACATGTTCCGAAGGACTGACCGGGCCCGCTGCTTGGCTTCCTGATGCTCAGGTGACTCCTTCAGGGCGTACCACTCCGAGCGGCGCCCGGTATATTTACCCGGCATTTCCGGCAACATGCCGTCCGCCTGGAGCGTAAGGAACATGCGGGGATCGTTCAGCGGGGCGTCCGGCGCGAGTTGGGCAGCTTCACGCTTGGCCCATGCGGCAAACTTGGCGCAGCGGTTAGGATCGTTCGCCTCTACCAGCTTCCAAGCGCCGATGGGTGAGACGGCAAAGACGGGTTCGTCATCGAAGGGATAGAGCGCGATATCGTCGTCCGTCGCGGTGCGGTTGAAGACGTCGAGGGCGGCGATCGAGAGGCCCATTGACGTGCAGAATGGTTCCGCTTCGAACCACGGGGCGCCCTCCCACATGAAGATGCGGACGGGCTGGCCGTAGCAGACGCGGGTGAAGGTTAAGCCGTCTGTTGATGGCTTAGGGGTCATTGTATTCCTGTTTGTATTGGATTTGGGTTGTGGATTTGGTCCCATACGGGTCCCCCTGTGCCGAAAAGTGGCCGGGGGTTTCCTCGGCTGGGCCGGAAAGTGGCGGATGGAACCGGATGGGGCGGAAGGGACCCAAAAAGGTACCCGTAACTAGGATATGGTGCTGGAAGGCTCTGGCGGGGCGTTGAGAAGCAGGGCAAATGCAGCCTGCGCCGAATGGTCGGTCGCCTCGCAACTCTAAGGACAGACTATTATTACTTCTGCATCTATCGCCGCCTACCTCTTACATAATCCAACGGTAGCGGCGGAATTACTCGGACTTGCCATCGTGTTGATTAAGCTACCCATCGCGGTTCTTAACTACAGGACGGCCAAGTTAACTGCCCGCGCAGATTAACGCGGAGGGGCGGGACCGGGCGGCAACCTGGTCCCAAACCTCAGCCCTCCCGCGCCATTTCGTCCAGATAGTCCTCAGCGGTCTTAAGGGTGCTCTCCGTCCTCGCGGTCGGCTTGGTTTTCGTGAAGTCCAATATGACCCGAGCGGCGGCCGTGCGGTCCGCAACGGGCACAGGGCTCCGCAAGACGAGGAGGACCCTCTCCAAGGCTTCCACGGCATCGGAGTCATCTGGCAGCTCCCCGCGCTGGGCCATCTTCTTCATGATCTTGGCGACCACCGGCCGTTGGGCCTCTACGGCCGCGTCAAACTGCGCATTGGTCAGGTGCTTGGGCTTGCCGAGCCGTGGCGACCCCCGAGGCTTTCTCAGCGCCGCCGACTTGGCCGCAAGGTCCTTGGCGTAGGCGGTCCGCTCCTCCGGGGTCATCTTGGCCCACGGCCCCCATGCGGCGCCTTTCGGCTTGGTGACGATCGGGACGGGAGGTGGCGATAAGAGACTGTCGGCCACGAAGGCCTCTAGGCGCGGAATGTTCTTTGCGCCTGGTGGTCGGCCACGGGGGCGGCCGGTGCGTTTAGTTGCCATGTGCTTCCTGTGGAAATTTCTGGGGCGGCGTGTGTGCGTGAAAGGTCCGAGCGGAAATTTTTTCGTTCGAGCGAAGCCGCCAATTTTGAATTGGATTGTGGCCTGAGCCGCTGGGACCACGGGTGGCGGGAGGAAGGGACCCGTGAGATTGGCATTGCCATTCCCCCTGACTGCGCGGCGGGAGACCGGAGGGGGACGGCACGGGCAGGGGATCGGCAACCCCTCACCCCAGCTCCTGACAAGCGGGAGAGCGTGGCGACATATGCAGGCAGAGGGCAACGATAAGGTCGCGCCACCATTCCGACATTTGCCTCAGCAATCGGCTGCATCGAAAATGGACAATTACGATACAATCTGATTGGGTGTATCGAAAAGTAGCTTGACCCCATATCCGATGCAAGTCATTTACCGATACAGAGTTTCGATACATGGAGAGCCAGATGGCCCGCACGTTTGCCTACTGCCGCGTCAGCACCGCCGATCAGACCACGGACAACCAGGTCCGCGAGATTGAGGCAGCGGGCTTCGCTGTCGATCCTAAGCGCGTGGTGGCCGAGACCGTATCTGGGTCCGTTGCGGCGAAGGAGCGTAAGGGCTTCTCGCGCCTGGTGGACCGACTGGAGGATGGGGACGTCCTGGTCGTAACCAAGATGGACCGCCTCGGCCGCAACGCGATGGACGTTCGCGCCACGGTCGAACAGTTGGCGAAGGATGGCGTGCGGGTCCATTGCCTGGCCCTAGGTGGCGTGGACTTGACCAGCGCAGCGGGCAAGATGACTATGGGCATCATCAATACTGTGGCCGAGTTTGAGCGCGACCTCTTGATTGAGCGCACCCAAGCGGGCCTGAGCCGCGCTAAGGCCGAGGGGAAGACACTGGGGCGGCCAGCTGCCCTGAGCCGTGAGGACCAAGAGGCCATTGCGGCCCAGCGTCGGGAGGGTGTGTCCTTGGGCGCACTGGCAAAACAATTCGATGTGTCGCGGGCGGCTATCCAGCGGGTCGAGAAGCGCTTTGCAGAGGCGGGAAAATAATCAGGCTCAGCCTTTACCGGGCTCCACAACGTAAGCCTTGCTGTCCAATGTGTTTGGGCAGATTGCGCTCCGCCCTGGGGCTTTCGTCGGGGTGCTTAGGTCCGGGATAACGGCGCGGGCGTGAAGGAGGCCGCGAGGGACTTTCAGGGGACCTAGCGTTTTCATCTAGACCCTATCGGCCCTGCGAACCTCCTTCGTCCCGAGAACGAGCCCCTCGCCAGCCAGCCAGGCCTTAAAGGCCGGACGCGTGAGCACCTGGGCCAACTCTGGAGCCGTGCCCATTCCTACCGCTTTCCGTATGTCGATCTTACGGACCCGCTCAGCCCCTCCAGCTACGAAGCGCCGCCTTATTTCCTCAGCGACGTCCAGGCTCCTGCCCGTCAGCTCTCCAGCGCCGAACGGCCGCCAGTCCTTTATCGCCGCTCCGGGGAAGGTCTCGGCCAATAGCGCCTTGGTGTCCTTCCCGGTCTTTCCGATCACATAGGCCTCACAGTCCCCGCAAACACCATCAGCACCGTTCCGCACATTGGCGCGGCATATGGCCTGTAAGAGGTTGTGGCGGTGCTCCCCGGCTGCAATGCGGCTGATGGTCTCACGGTCGAGCCCTTGGGACGGAACGCGGCCGGAAGCGGCTATATGGTGGGCCGTGTAGGCGGCGTCGGTCAGATGCCAGAGGCTCAGCACCATGACCTTGCGGACATGCCGGTAGGCGTTCGTGGCGTTGTGGCGCCCCCAGTTGACGAAATGGAGCCGCTCGGGATTTGCGACCTGGGCTTTCAGCTCGTCCAGGACCGTATCGGCGCCTCGGGCTTGGTGATGGATGATAAGCCATTCTTCAGCGGGGGCAGCGTTGATGACCGACGCGGCGCCTTCCAGTATTTCGCGGCGAGTCTCAGGGACATTTAGCGCCGATCGGCTGGACGCTCGGTCCCAGTGGCGGACCGTCAAGCGGCTGTAGTTGCGCCCTGCCCCTGGTAGGCGTCGGATCGGGGCGCCAGTCTCCTCCATGGCCCGGTATGTCTCCCGAACCCTGCCCGAGGCATCGAGCACGAGAGCGGGTTGGAAGTCGGCGGGCAGGGGCGCGGTAGCCGATGCGAGGACCCTGCCCATACGATTATCCCGGAGGATGATTGCTTCTCTTCCCAGGATGGAAACCAGCCCGTCCCATTCCCGTTTCTGAGCCCCTGAGAGGGCCGCCAGAGTCGAAGGGCAGGCCGAGAGCTGGTGAGATAGCGTAACGGACTGGCGAGTCTCTACGGACTCCAGAGCGGCCGTGATGGCGTCCAGGCCTTGAGCGGCTTTCGGGTCCAGCGGGCGCAAGACGGCCGGGATGCCCTTGAGCATGTCGAGCCGCACCGTCACCGGCTGGGCCGCGAGGAAGCTTTCATCCCAGATGCGCAGGGTACGAGGGCGGCCCAGGTAATGGAATTTGTCAGCATCAGCGAAGGAGCGGCCAGTCGTCCAGCGGCGGAGCTTCTCATGGGTCGTGAAGATGACGGGCGCGGCGTCAGGATCGGACAGGCCCATTTCGTTCATAGCGTCGCCTTCAGCGACCGTGACGGCGTAGTGATGACGAGAGAGGCCCGCCTGGTCCACATAGGACCGTATTTCTTCGTGACGGGACAGAACGATCAAGGCGCCGTGATGATCGCGGAAGCCCTCATCTTTACAGGAGCGGATAAAATCCCAGATTGCTGATGACTTTCCTTCGCCGGGGTCCATTGAAGATAGGACCAACTGAGGGACGGAGCTTGAGGCAGCGTTAAGCTGACTTATCGCTACTTTAAGTTCCTTCATGTTATCTCTTAAATTGATTATTATTGTCCACCTTCAAGAACCTTTAAGTTCTTAAAGTCTCATAGTTCCTTATGCGGATTTACTAACTTGGTGTCCTCCAGCTCGACACAGGGGGGCATTAAGAGCTCTACCCAATGCGCTTGGCAGCTAGGTAACGTCCGTTCCCCCACCGTTTCCCCACGCCGCATGTTCTTCTCACGTTGGGGGAATTGGTCCCCTGCGATCGGGGCATGTCGGCACGGACAATTCTTCTTAGATGGGCAATAATGCGAGAAGCCAGGAAAACCGCCAGTTTGGCGCTGTCAGCCGATTACCGAGAGGTCGGCCGAAAGGGAAGCAGAGCGCACCCAGAGTTATCTCTGGGGCGCCCCGGTTAGCGGTGCCATCATCGCTGGAGCCTTCGGAAGGTCGGTGTTATGGAGCGGTGAAAGGGGAAGAAACTTGAGGCTTATTATCCACTTGAGCGGCTCTACGATCTTCGAGTCTGAAATTGACGCCGTTCCACCTATCGGCACGGTCATCCGTTTCGTGACGCAAGGCTACAAGAAGGGCCTGAGGTCGGGCTCCGTGGTAGAAATAACGCTGAATAGGGACGACCCGCCCTGCTTAGACTTCACCGAAATTCCGAGCGGAACCGTGATCCTGGACGCGAACGGCTATGAGCTGATTAAGGCCGGACCGGAGATAGACTGACAGATGAGGCCCCCGCTCAGAACGGGGAGCTTTCCAGCCGCGCAAAGCCTCCTTTCTTCTAAGAATGGGTTATAATGCGTCGCCCGGAACCTGAGGCTCCGAGCGGCTGGCGGGACAGTTGTTCTTAGATGCGCAATAATTGCCGGATTTCTGCGGCTTTCACGGCCTAAATGCGGGCCGGATCAATCCCGCACTGTCGCAACATTTTCTCGGACTTGGCCACCAGTTTCCGAAACGCGCTTATCTTTTTCCGATCCCCGGAGGCTTCCGCCAGGGACATGCCGCGTAGTGTGTCTGCATGCATTCGCTTCAAACTGGCGACGAACTCTTCAGGGCTGGGCATTCCAGACAATGACACCTCCATCCGATGGTTCTGCAAGGTCCCTTATTCGCCAGCCACGATCAAGCGCCCATTCCATATGTTCTCTTTTTGTTCTATCCTCCATCCATGCCTTGAGTCGCCTTGGAGGATCGAAATGCACGCAATGCCCTTCACCGCTGCCCCTTCCCCTTGCCCAGTCCCGCTGGACCAAATCAATGCTGTGGAGCTGACCGGCGATATTCTCGTGGACGCCTTCGCGGCCGTGCAGGGTCCGATGGAAACCCAACGCGCCCGCCTACATCGATTTGCGGCCCACCAGCGCTTAAAGCGACCCGCCATCGCAGCGGAGGCCCTTTCAGTCCGCATGGCTCTCCTAGGCGCTCTCATGGACTCCTGCGGCATTGTTGAGGGAGAGTGGCTTGCCACCTGTGAGGCCGTAGCAAGGATCAGACTGGAGGACGGAAGAAACCTTGCGATGCCTTGGGGAGACGCTGGGGTCTCCTATGACGAGGCCATGCTGCAGGAGATGATCTGGGCCTACGGGGAGAAGCGATGAGCCGGAGACGCAAGGGGGAGCAGCCTATTCCTAAGCTGCTGGACACTTGGTCCGATAATCACACAGTAGCCGATATGATCCGCACAGGATCGAGGTGGTTTGACGCCTGGCAGATGCAGAAGGGAACCCCTTATGTGAAGCTAGCGAAACGGACGGGCATCGTGCCCAAGAGACTCATGGCGATAAGCGCCGGGGACCGGGTGTCCCGTGCGGAGCTGGACGCCCTAGCGCGCGCCTGGAATGTCAGCGCGGGGGACCTTGAGGCCTCGATGCCCGATAAAAGACTATTGGTGGACTGAGTGGGCAGTACCGCTAGACTGGATATCCACACTCGGAAACACAGGGATCAAGATGAAGCGTGATATGGACCTAGTGAGGGCGATCTTGTTGAAGATCGAAGGTCACCCGACGCCCACCGTTGAGGGATATCTGGAAGTAGACGGCTACGAGCAAGGCCCCATCCATCACCATATCGACCTTCTTAAGCAGGCTGGTTTCGTGGATGCCTTCTGCGCCATGGACGCGAATACGGAATATGGCTTTCTCTTCCAGGATGTTTCCTTGACTTGGCAGGGGCACGAATTTCTCGGCACGGTGAGGGACCCCGAAATCTGGCAGAAGACAAAAGCGGGAGCTGCCAAGGTAGGCGCTTGGTCCGTTTCGATTGTGGCAGAGCTGGCTAAGGGCTTCGTCCTGCAAAAAATGACCACCCTAGGCCTTCCGGTAGGAGCCTAGCGGGTCTCAGTGACTCTCAGGCTCGCAAGTCGTATAGCTTCCCCATGGCAAACGAGCTGGACGACATTAAGGCCCAGGTGGATTGCCCGAAGTGCGGCAAGGAACTGAATGTCCCTTATCGGGTCATCAGGCTCCAGAAGACTGTAGGGTGCTCCTGTGACGCCATAATCCGGCTTGTGGACGATACGCCCATAGGGGTCCTTCAGCGCCTCATAGACGAAGAGAACCCGCCTACTGCGGAGAATGACCGCTAACAGCCCATCGTCTCCAATACCAGCCGCCGCATGAGCTTCCCTTGGCCGGATAGGGACATGAGGACCTCTCGCTCATTCATGGGGTTCCGCTGGCGAACAATCATCATGTGTCCTTCGGCCTTGTTTCGGCTGCGGTCGGAAAGGTCCATGAAATGCCGCGATGCCGTCGAAAGGTTGCTCCCCAGCGCCGCCGCGTAGTCGCTTACGGCTTTCCCTTCGTCCAGCGCTACGGCCAAAAAGGCCTGTATGACCTGGCTAGGTACTGTCGGACCCATCATGGCCCGGAAGTGACGGAGGGCTCTGTAAAGACGTTGGAGAGCTTCTCGCTCCTCCGGTGATAGAGTGTCCATGATGTTCCCCTTTCGATGGTGCGTGCGACGCCCAGAGCTGCCTTGCGTGGGCGCGAATGATGCTGGTAGGCTGTAGGAGCTACGGGCCGAGTTTGGCCTTCCCCGGTAAGGCGGGGATGAGGGTGTAGGTAACGATCCCTGCGGGCCCGTAGCGACTTTCAGGGCTGGAGGTGCGTAAGGTCCAGCTCGGGGTATCTCACCTTCTCAAGCACGCCCCGAAGAGTGCTGACCGTGAAGCCGGACCCGTAATTTCCTTCGGACCCTGCTATCTTGCGGCCCGCCAGCGCCTGTCCTTCTGGCCGCCCGAAATACCCAATGAGGCGCAACGCATCCTCAAAGTTGTGGCGGAAGCTGTGCATGCCTAGCTTCGTGCCGACGATTTCCCGCTCTTTCAGAAGCAAGGAGAACCGCTCGCCCAATTTAGCGCCGGATTGCCCACGGGAGCTTGCCTTGCCATCCGGAAAGAGGAGGTCTTCAGGCCGTCCGATGTCACGGCGGTGCGTCAGGAAAGATAGGAAGCCCAGCCGCACCAGTTCAGAATGTAAGGGGACGTTGCGGCGGCTCTCTTTGTTCTTTAGGCGGCGCCCCTCATGCGGCCGAAGCATGAAAGTGGGGAAGCCCTCAAGGTCCGCCACGTCCATAATGCGGAGGCCCGTGATTTCGCCCAGCCGCATGCCCGAGTAGAGGGCAATCAGCGGCACCCAATAGCCGCCAGGTTTCTCGGCTGCGTCCGCTTGTCGTGACGTCCAAGGCTCGGCCGAGAACAGTTTTTGAAGCTGGGGCATCGTGAAGGGCTCGCGGCGGTCGCGATCTTCCACAGGATCGTCCACCGACAATCCGCTAAAGGGGTTCTTAGTCGCCCACTTCTCGTCCGCCGCCCAGTTAAAGATGGCGGACATTTGCACCATGTAACCCTTATTGACCGTGTTAGGGCCAATGGTTGGGCTTCCTAGCCTTCGTCCCTCCGCGATAGCTTCAGGGACAGTAAGGCCTTTGAATTCGGCTCGTTTGCCGATGCTCATGGGCAGCGATTTAACCAGCTCAAATACCTCTCGTGCCGCCGCCCGGTCGATGGAAGCGGCATCGCGATCCCCGATAGTCTCACGCAGGAGGCGCATGACTGGAGAGATTGCTTTGCGGCTCGATACGCTCCAGCCGTCCCATTTGGCGGCCTTATAGGCGTCGAGGAGCGCCGAAACGGTCCGAGCGCGGCCTTTGGGGTTCATCGGCCGTTTGGGCCTTGGCGGGACCTTTACGACCATCCCGGCCGTTCTGGCCTCGGATGATTCGTGGAATTCTATTGCGGCATCATTCAAGGCGTAAAGAAAGCGGCTCCGCCCCTCATGGTCGCTTGGATCGACCAGCAGCCCTTCCGCCGACAAAAGAGCGTCTGCGTCTTTCCCCCAACGCTTTTCCATGGCCTCTATGTTCGCGGCCAGCCGCCATTCGCGGAACTCACCGAGCAATTCGTCCCAGCCGCTCTTGACCAGCTCGGCCCATGCCTCGCCTTTGGCGCGGAGTGAGGCCTCTTCGTAGACATGCCAATCATGCACGAAAAGCTCTACAAGGTGGGCTATCGTGTCCGGAGTATAGGAATCAAGCCTACCCTCTTGGTCCTTCTCGTGTCGTTTGCGTGCGGCTCGCGCTTCTCGGACCTCCCGATCAAAACGCCGTTTCGCCTGTTCATATCGCTGGAAGGCTTCCGGCGTGATATATGTTTTTGAGCCTAGAGGGACCTTGAGCTCCCGGCACCCAGGCTTGGCAAGAAAGGGGCGAACATCATCGGGATAGCGACGGCGAAAAATAAGTCTTCCGGTAGCCTCTTCTCGCACCCAATCAAGGGACTTGCCCATTACGCCTCCTGTGCCGGATTGTGTACCATTTCCGGGGGTAGAAAGCTGAGTTTTCCGAGGTTTTGGAGGCATTTCAAGCGCTTGCAGAGCGATGGTGGACAGGGCTGGATTCGAACCAGCGTACGGGAAACCCGGGCAGATTTACAGTCTGCTGCCTTTAACCACTCGGCCACCTGTCCAGTCGCCTAACCGGCGTCGGAGGGTGCCCCGACCGGCTGGAGGGCGCTCCAATGGCGAAAGGAGACTTGCCTGTCAATGGCCCAATGTGAAAAGAGCGCTTCCCATGAAAAGAGGAAATCGCACCGGAAAGGCCAAAGGGACCTTTCCCCGCTTCTATGGACGGCATGCCGTCATCGCCGCGCTCGCCAATCCGGACCGGGTGGTGCGCAAGATATGGGGGACGAGGGAGGCGCTGAACGCGCTCGACCTGCCGCCTGTCTTGCCCATCGTCTATGCCGATGGCGCCGATCTGGGCCGCATGGTGCCGTCGGATGCGCCGCATCAGGGGATCGTGGCGGAGGTGGAGCCGCTGGACGATGTCTGGCTGGGCGACGTGCTGGAGGCGGGGCGGGACGATAACAGGCCCGTGCTGGTGCTGGACCAGGTGACGGATCCGCATAATGTCGGCGCGATCCTGCGGTCCGCCGCGGCGTTCGACGCGCTGTGCATCGTGACGCAGGACCGCCACGCGCCGCCCGAATCGGGGGTGCTGGCGCGCGCCGCGTCGGGGGCGCTGGAGATCGTGCCCTGGGTGCGGGTCGTGAACCTGGCCCGGGCGCTGGATGAGATCGCGGAAGCCGGTTACTGGCGCATCGGGCTGGACGGCGAGGCGGAGCAGACGCTGGGCGAGGCCATCGGCACGTCCCGCGTCGCGCTGGTGCTGGGGGCCGAGGGCGAAGGGCTGCGTCACAACAGCATGGCGCATTGCGACATTTTGGCTAAACTGCCGATCAGCCCGCGCATGGAGAGCCTGAACGTCTCCAATGCGGCGGCGATCGCCCTCTACGCGGCTGCCAGCCGGTAGCGGCCGGGGCCACGGACGACAGGGGGTTCGAACGTGACGGTCTTTCTGCGCTCGGCCGCCGTGCTGGCGGCCAGTCTGCTGCTCTCCGCCTGCCTGGTGACGCCGGGCAGGTTCGATTCCACGCTCGACATCCGCGCCGACCGGAGCTTCAGCTTTACCTATAAGGGCGAGATACTGGCATCGGACATGGGCAAGGGCCTGGGTTCGATGCCGGGCAATGACGATCCGATCGACGGCGCGACGCCCAGGGACCAGCAGAGCAGCCTGCGCACGGCGCTCCGGTCCGGGACGCAGGGCAAGGCCGAGGAGCGTTTCGACGTCAAGGACGACAAGGGCGACGAGCAGCAGATGCAGGCGATCGCGGCGGCGCTGTCGAAGGAGAAGGGCTTTCGGTCGGCCCGCTACATGGGCAATCGCCGGTTCGAGATCGACTATGCGATCAGCGGCCGGCTGACCCACGCCTTCCTTTTTCCCTTCAACAGCGACGCGCAGATCGTGCTGCCCTTCGTGGCGGTGGAACTGCGTGGGGAAGACCGGGCGCGGGTGAAGGCGCCGGGCTATTCCAACGGCTATGACAAGAGCCAGAACCCGATGGGCGGCAATGGCGGCGACGATGCCGCCAAGGCGCTGGACGGCACCTTCACCCTCACCACCGATGCGGAGATCGTCAGCCAGAACCAGGAAGACGGCGCGCAGGACATGGCGCAGGGGAAACGGATCGTCTGGAAGATCACGCCGCTGACCGGCGAGGCGCCGGCGGCCACGCTGAAGTTCAGGCCCTAGGCTCAGCACCCATTTCGGGCGGGTTCGAGGCGTCGGAATGGCATAAGGTAGCGGGTTCGCGTCGAGGCCGTGCCCGACGGCGGGCTCGCAACCAGCAACCGGGCGTCACCAAAAGGTCGTAGCCGCCGCCATCGCGCCCGCGCCGGCCATCCCCGCCAGCAACGCCACGAGCATATAGCGCCAGCCGCTGCCCACCCGGATCAGCCTGACCTCCGTCAGGGGCGGCGGAGGGGGGGCGCCGCCCTTTTCCGGAAAGGCTTCCTCGATCCGCTTCACAAGGCCCGGCAGGCGCTGCAAGATCCGGACATTCTCGATCAGCGCGTCGGCGGCCTTCGCCTCCGGCCCCAGTTCGGCGCGCAGCCATTCCTTCACATAGGGGCCGCTCGTCTCCCACAGGTTGATGTCGGGGTCGAGCGCGGTCGCGACGCCCTCCACCATCACCATCGTCTTCTGGAGCAGCAGCAGGTGCGGCTGGGTCTGCATGTCGAAATCGCGGGTGATGGCGAACAGGCCGTCCAGCATGCCGCCGACCGACAGTTCGCGCACCGGCTTGCCCCGCATCGGTTCGCCCACGGCTCTGAGCGCGGTGGCGAATTCCTCTACATTGTGATGGCCCGGCACATATTGCGCCTCGAAGTGAATTTCCGCCACGCGGCGGTAATTGCCGGTGATGAGGCCGTAGAGGATTTCCGCCAGCCACATCCGCGCGCGCCGGTCGATGCGGCCCATGATGCCGAAGTCGATCGCGACGATGTCGCCATTGGCGGTGACGAACAGGTTCCCCTGATGCATGTCGGCATGGAAGAAGCCTTCGGCGATCGCCTGGCGCAGGAAGGCGTTGACCAGCCTTGCCGCGATTTCCTTCACATCATGGCCGGCGGCGATCAGCGCGTCCCGGTCGGAGATCTTGACCCCGTCGATCCACTCCATCGTCATGACCTTGCCGGTCGTGCGGTCCCAGTCGATGGCGGGCACGCGATAGCCGGGCATGGCCTCCATCGCCTCGCCCAGTTCCGAAGCCGAGGCCGCCTCCCGCCGCAGGTCGAGTTCGCGCGCGGTCCAGCGCTTCATGTTGGCGATGACGAGGCGGGGGCGGAGGCGGGCCACTTCGCCGCCCAGCATCTCGACATGGGCGGCGGCCCATTCATAGGTCTGGATGTCGCGGTTGAACTGGTCGATGACGCCGGGGCGGATCACCTTCACCGCGACATCGCGCCCGTCCGTCGTCACCGCGCGGTGCACCTGCGCGATGGAGGCGGCGCCCACCGGCACCTCGTCGAAGCGGCTGTAGAGAGTTTCCAGCGGCCGCCCGAAGCTCTGCTCCATCTGCGCGCGGATGGTGGCGAACGGCACGGGGGGCAGGGCGTCCTGCAGGCGCAGCAGGTCGTTCGCCGCATCCTCCCCCACCAGGTCGGGGCGCGTCGCCAGCGTCTGGCCCAGCTTGATCGCCGCCGGGCCGATGGACTGGAAGGCGTCGGCATAGCGCGGCTGCCGGGGCACCCGCGCGCCCAGCCGCGCCACCCGCACCAGCCGCCGCACCGGCGTCGGCGTCAGCGGATCGCGCTCGATCCCGGTCAGCGCGCCATGCCGCGCCAGGGTGCGGCCCCATTTCAGCAGCCGCCAGATATGCGTGAGGTGGGAAGGCATCGCTATTTATGCCCTTCCCCTGCGGGAGAAGGACGTGACGGGCGCCCCATCAGATTTTCCACCCGCTATGGATCGCCACCAGCCCGCCCAGGATCGGTTCCACCTTCGTCTGCACGAAGCCGGCGTCGCGGATCATCCGCTCGAACGCCGGCATGGGGGGGAAGCGGCGGATCGATTCGATCAGATAGCGATAGCTGTCCTCATCGTCGGCCAGCAGCTTGCCGAGCCTGGGCACCAGCCGGTGCGAATAGACGTCATAGACGTCGGAAAAGCCCGGCCATGTCGTGGTGGAAAATTCCAGGCAGAAGAAGCGCCCGCCGAACTTCAGCACCCGATGCGCCTCGCGCAGCGCCCTGTCGACATGGGTCACGTTGCGGATGCCGAAGGCGATCGTATAGGCGTCGAACGCCCGGTCCGCAAAGCTCAGCTCCTCGGCATTCTGCTCCGACCAGATGAGGCCTTCCAGCCCCTTCTTCCTCGCCCGATCGACGCCCACGGCCAGCATTTCGGGATTGATGTCGGAAACCGTCACCCGCGCGCCATGGCGATGCATGCGGAAGGCGATGTCCCCGGTGCCGCCCGCCATGTCCAGGATAAGCTCGTCCCGGCGCGGCTTCACCCGGCTGACGAACTGGTCCTTCCAGAGCCGATGCGCGCCGCCCGACATGGCGTCGTTCATCAGATCATATTTGGACGCCACATTTGAGAAGACGGCGCGGACCATCCCCTGTTTTTCGGCGGCTTCGACATCGCGATAGCCAAAGGAAGCGGTTTCACTCATGGGCGCACGCTCTAGAGCATTTTTCCGGGGAGAGGAAACCTCCGAGATCGGGTAAAATGTCCATGGCGCGCCGCATGCGGCAAGAGGCCTGTTGCCGGGCGGTCCGGGGCGCTCCATAGAGGGCCATGCCCGAACTTCCCGAAGTCGAAACCACCGTCGCGGGCCTGCGATCGGTCCTGCAGGGCTCGCTCCTGACGCGGGTCGAGCCGCGCCGCGCCGACCTGCGCTTTCCGATACCCGTCGACCTGCGCCAGCGGCTGACCGGCGCCACCGTCACCGGCCTGTCGCGCCGCGCCAAATACGGCCTGATCGACACCGACCGCGGCGACACGCTGATCTTCCACCTCGGCATGTCGGGCCGCTGGCGAATCGATCCGGCGGAGATCGGGCCGCATGACCATCTGTTGATCGGGACCGGGGGAGGGCGGCTTCTGTCGCTCAACGACCCGCGCCGCTTCGGCTCGCTCGACCTGGTCCGCAGCGAGGCGTGGGAGGCCCATAACCCCTTCACCCGCATGGGACCCGAGCCGCTGGGGCCGGATTTCACGGCCGATGCGCTGGCCGCCGCCCTCAAGGGCAAGGCGACGTCGATCAAGGCCGCGCTGCTCGACCAGCGCATCGTTGCCGGGCTGGGCAATATCTATGTCTGCGAGGCGCTCCACATGGCCGGCATCGCCCCGACGCGCGAAGCGGGCCGGATCGGCCGCGCCCGCCTCGCCCTGCTGGTCGACGCGATTCGGGAGGTGCTGACCGCCGCCATCGCCGCGGGCGGATCGACGCTGCGCGACTATGCCCGGCCCGACGGCGAACTGGGTTATTTCTCCAAGCAATGGCGGGTCTATGGCCGCGAGGGGGAAGCCTGCCATTGCGGCACGCCCATCAGGCGCCGCGTGGATGGGGGCAGATCGACCTTTTTCTGCCCGAAATGCCAGAAATAGCGGGGCGCTCAGCGGTTGACGCAACCCCTGTTCCCCTGTAAGGGGCGCACCTTCACGAGAGCCGGTTGGGGATTCCGATGGGCTCCTTCACGAGATTTGACGAGAACCGAGGACAGTAAATGGCCAATACGCCGCAAGCCAAGAAGCGCATCCGCCGCAACGCCCGCCGCGCCGAGATCAACGGCGCCCGCATCAGCCGGATTCGCACCCTGGTGAAGAAGGTCGAAACCGCCCTCGCCGCCGGCGACAAGGCTGCCGCGACCACGGCGCTTCAGTCGGTCCAGCCGGAACTCGCCCGCGGCGTCGCCCGCGGCGTGCTGCACAAGAACACCGCGGCCCGCAAGTTCGGCCGCCTGACGAAGCGCGTCAGCGCGCTCGGTTAAGACCCAGCCACTTTCCAGCTCGTCGGTCAGAACAGGCCCGCCCCGCAGTCGATGCGGGGCGGGCTTTTTCATGTTTCATTCACCAAAAGGTCATTTTGGAGGAAGCCCCGATTTCCGGCGATTCTCCTTCGATTCGAGAGGGGGGAGGGTCCGGAGGCGAGAATAATATATTGAAATCGCTGGGTAATTTTTCAAACCGGCCTTTTCTGCGGGGTTTGCCGAGTCAACGGCTTTATTTCACATTTTTGACTGGCAGCGCCCTTGATCCGGCGAAGCAGGCCTGTCTATTTTGATCCTCCGGCCGCCACTCGAATCGAATTTCCGGCGGTCATCAGATGGTTGGTTGATGCACGAGATTCGGGAAGGCGGGGCTTTTCCGGAACGGGTCTCTGCGTCGCATCGCCCCTGCCTATGGGGTGCAGTTGATGGGGGTCGACTGTTTATGAAGGATATTACGGCAGTGATTGGAAGTTTGAGCGGTCTCGACACGCAGCAGAATGCGCGCCTGGAGACTGCCTGGGCGACCATTCGCGCCGGGCTGCGCCGCGACATTGGCGCGCGCATGTTCGACCAGTGGCTGAAGGCCGCGCAACTGGGCGATTATTGCCCCGAATCGCAGACGCTGGACCTGTTGTTCGCTTCCGACTTCACGGCCAATTTCGTGTCGGGCCAGTTCGGGGATCGGCTGCGCATGGCATGGCGCTGCGCCGGCGCCGGCGTGCGCGAGGTGCGCCTGCGCCGCGCCCCCAATGCGGTGGGGCCCCGGGTTCTGGAACTGCCGCCGGCCGAGGCCCTTGCCGTGAACGACGGCGGGGTGGCGGACGATCAGGCCCCCGCATCGAATTTCCAGCCGCGCCACAGCTTCGACCAGTTCGTGACCGGCGAGACCAATCATCTCGCCTTCTCCGCCGCGCAGGCCATGGCGGGCAGGAGCCAGCCGCGTTTCAGCCCGCTTTTCATCCATGGCGGCACCGGGCAGGGCAAGACCCATCTGCTCCATGCCATCGCGCAGGGCTTCTCCGCGCATTCGCCCTCAGCCCCCGTGCTCTACATGTCGGCCGAGCGGTTCATGATGGAATTCGTGAACGCGATGCGGGCGAACGAAACGATGATGTTCAAGGCGCGGCTGCGCGCGGCGCGGCTGCTGCTGATCGACGACATCCAGTTCATCGCCGGCAAGGGTTCGACGCAGGAAGAGTTTCTTCACACGATCAACGACCTGATCGATTCGGGCGCCCGCATCGTCGTGACCGCCGACCGTGCGCCGCAGATGCTGGACGCGATCGATGCGCGCATCCTCTCGCGCCTCGCCGGCGGGCTGGTGGCCGACATCCGTCCCGCCGGGCTCGACCTGCGCCTCGCGATCCTGGAGGCCAAGCGCGCCATTGCGGGCGACCCGCCGGTTCCGGACGCGGTGGTCGATTTCCTGGCGCGGTCGATCCGTTCCAATGTGCGCGAGTTGGAAGGCGCCTTCAACAAGCTGATCGCCTATGGCCAGCTCACCGGTCGATCGATCGACCTGGAGTTCGCGCAGGCGATGCTGGCGGACGCGGTGCGGGCCAATGCCCGCCGCATCACCGTCGACGAGATCCAGAAGGCCTGTGCCGCGCATTACAAGATCGACGCGGCGGAAATGCGTTCCAAGCGCCGGGCGAGGGCGGTCGCCCGTCCGCGCCAGGTGGCGATGTATCTGGCCAAGAAGATGACGCCGCGTTCCCTGCCCGAGATCGGCCGTATCTTCGGCGGGCGCGACCATAGCACCGTGATCCACGCGGTGCGCACGATCGAGGAATTGCGGCAGAGCAATCCGGACATAGACGCGGACATCCGCGCCCTGCAGCGCCAGTTGGAAGGCTGACAGGCGGGCGGCTTTGGATTAGAGCCAATCGACATTCAGATGATGACGAGCCGAAAATGGTGGTTTTCCGTGACCCGGAGCGCAGCGTACTCAAGGTACGTGAGCACCGGAAGCACGGAAAAGCGTCATTTGCAGGCCGTCAGGGCTGAATGTCGATTGGCTCTAGGCTTCGCGCCATGATCCGACAACTCGCCCTGTTCCTGGCCGCCCTCTTCTCCCTTGCTCCCGCCCTTGCCCAGAGCCCTGCTGCTGCTCCGCCGCCTGCCGATGTGCGGGTTGCGCTCGACACCGGCGCCGGCCGCATCCTGATCGCGGTGCATGTTGCGCAGGCGCCGGCGACGGCGGCGAATTTCCTGCGCTATGTCGATCAGAAGCGGCTGGACGGCGCCAGCTTCTACCGCGGCGTCGGTTCGGCCGACTATGGCTTCGTGCAGGGCGGGGCGCAGAACGATCCCAAGCGCATCCTGCCGCCGGTCAAGCATGAGCCGACCAGCCAGACCGGCCTTACCCATGATGATGGCGCGCTCTCCATGGCCCGCTATGCGCCCGGCAGCGCGACCGGGGATTTCTTCATCGTGCTGGGCAAGATGCCCGGCATGGACGCGCATCCCGAAGCGGCGGGCGACAATCAGGGCTTCGCCGTCTTCGCCCATGTGATCGAGGGAATGGATGTCGTGAAGACGATCCTCGCCGCCCCCAAATCCCCCACGGCCGGCGAGGGCGTGATGAAGGGGCAGATGCTGGAGCGGCCGGTGACGATCCTGACGGCGCGCCGCCTTCCCTGACGCTGACCTTGGCCCTGACGCTGACCTTGGCCCTGACGCTGGCCCTGAGAGCGGATGATGGAGGGCGGAAGGCGAATGATGGGGGCATGGCTTGTTCGGGACGAGTCCTGTCCCTGTTGGAAAATCGCGCCGCCTGAGCCGGGCTCCTGCTCTTGCGGCAGCGCGGCTGGCCCGATGCCGCTGCATCGTTAACCATATTCGCCGGGCCGCCTCCAATGAGGGATGCCCTGCGCGGTCGGCTCTATGCCTTGCCGCTTTCCCCTTTAAGATTCAGCTTTTTGCGGAGAGCAAGCCATGCAGGTCGACAGCAACGACACCCTGTCCGAACGGGCGGAGCTTCACTTCCTCGCGGCGCTGGTCGATGAACTGATGCGCAAGCTGCTTCATTCCGGCGTGCTCAGCCAGGCCCAGCTCAACGAGATCGAGCAGCAGGTCTCCCATCGCGTCGGGCACAGCCCCCGCGCCTGGTAGGCCTGTTCTGCCGAGGCCGCTTGCGATAGCATCGTGGGATGCGCGTCCTCACGGCACTCCTCCCCCTTGCGGCCTTCCTGGCCGGGCCGGCCTGGGCGCAAGCCTCCGACCGGGCGGGGCATTATTATCTGCGCGGCGTGATGGAGACGGGGTCCGAACTGATGCTCCATCCGGACGGCCGCTTCCAATGGTATCTGGTCTATGGCGCGCTGGACCTGTTCGCGGAGGGGCGGTGGGCCGAGAGGGACGGGGCCGTCATCCTCACTGCCGAAAGGACGAAGGACGTGCCCGAACCCGGCTTCCGAACGCTTGTCCTGAAAGTCGAGGACCGGTCGCTCGTCCCGCCCGATGGCCGCGGCGCCTATGTCAGGCCCGCCGACGACAGGGACTGACCCCCGGCTGCATGTCGGCCGTTCTTCAGGGCGCGCTGCGTTGAAGCGGGCGCCGGTCGCGCGCTCCGGGTTCCTGCCCTCGCATCCTTTCAGGCGGAAGCCGGTTCCCGCCCTTCGCCGGGGTCGGGACAGGCCTTTCTGCACGATGCTCCCTAGCGGACCGCCGGTTCCAGCAGGCGGATCGTTCCCGCGTCGGCGTCGATTTCCGCCCGGCAGCCCACCGGCAGGCTGAACTGGCTGGCGACATGCCCGAACAGCGCGCCCTGGAAAGCGGGGACGCCAAGGGGCGCCAGATGCTGCCGCAACACCTCCGCCAGGGTGAACCCGCCATAGGAGGCGCCGCTGGGGCCGCAATCGGTGCATTGCCCGAACACCACGCCCGCCACCCTGCCCAGAAGGCCGGCCAGCGCCAATTGGGTCAGCATCCGGTCGATCCGATAGGGCTGCTCGCTCACATCCTCGATGAACAGGATCGCGCCGTCGAAATCCGGCAGCCACGGGGTTCCCATCAGCGTCGAAAGCACGGTCAGGTTTCCGCCCAGCAGCCGCCCGCTGGCCTTTCCGCCCCGGAAGGTCAGGATGCGCCCGCTGCGCTGCACCAGCCGGTCCTCATGCCCGTCCGGATTGGTCATCAGCGGTGTTGCTCCATCGAAGGCGACGGCGCGGAAGGCATCCCAGGAAAAGCGCGGCCAACTGCTGGCCGCATTGGGCCCGTGGATGGTGACGAAGCCGGCCCGCGCCGCGAAGGCGAGATGCAGCGCGGTGATGTCGGAAAAGCCGATCAGCAGCTTGGGATTGGCCCTGATCTTCGCGAAGTCCAGATAGGGCAGGATGCGCGCGCAGCCCCATCCGCCCCGGGTGGCGAAGACGGCGCGCACCTGCTGATCGGCGAACATGGCGTTGACGTCGGCTGCGCGGTCGGCATCCGTCCCGGCCAGATAGCCGTAGCGTTCGACCAGATGCCGGGCGGGCCTGGGCACCAGCCCCATGGCGACGATCGTTTCCTTGACCAGATCAAGGTCGAAGCTGTCGTCGGTAAAGCCCGCCGGCTCGATCAGGCCCACGCTGTCGCCGGGGCGCAGCCGGGGCGGCTTCACCACGCCCGCAAGGGGCGCGGTCGAAAGCCCGGGAGCCGCCATCGCAGCGCCCAGCGCGGCCATCAATGCCCGCCGGTCCAGCCTCAAAAACTGCTTCCATTCTTGCGGCGGTAGCTGCCCTCGACCCACTGCATGTCGATGTCGGGATAATGCGCATCGCCCAGCGGAACGCGCCCGACGACCAGGAAGGCGCAATCCTCGCCGCTTTCATTCACCAGATGATGGCCATTGGGATCGCCCTTCGGGAAGGAGGCCATGTCGCCGCCGTGCAGCGCCGTTCGGCTTCCTTCCTCGATCAGCATCGCTTCGCCGCTCAGCATGACGAGGAATTCGTCCTCATCCTCATGCCAGTGCCGTTGGGAGGATGCGGCGCCGGGCTTCAGAACCACATGGCTGATGCCGAAATCGGAAAGGCCGGTCGCCGGTCCCAGCCTGCGCACCCATCGCCCCGCCACCGCATCCGCATATTCGGGCGGATAGCCCGTCCGATCGGTCTGTTCGATGGCGGCAAGGTCGATCCTGGGCATGACATATCCTCCTGCCGGGGGCGGCGCCGGCGGTCCCGCCAGCTTCAAAATGCGCGCTGTGCGCCACCGCATTTTGCGAGCCGCTGACTGTTTCAGCCAGCTTCAAAATGCTCTAACGCAACCCCATGAACAAGACCAGCGCCGATGCCAACCCGATCGACATAGCCGAGAAGCTGATCGCCTGTCCCTCCGTCACGCCGGCCACGGGGGATGTCTTCGCCGTGCTGGAGGCGATGCTGAAACCGCTGGGCTTTACCGTCGACCGCTTCCTGGCGGGGGAGGCGCCGGACGGCCCGGTGGAAAATCTGCTGGCATGGCGGACGACGGGGCCGGGCAGGCATTTCGCCTTTGCCGGGCATCTGGATGTGGTCCCGCCGGGCAATGGCTGGGCGAGCGATCCCTTCCGGCCGGAGGTTCGCGGCGAGTTGCTCTACGGGCGCGGCGCCGTCGACATGAAGGGCGCCATCGCCGCCTATGTCGCCGCCCTGCACCACCTGCCCGAAGACCTGCCCGGCACGATCAGCCTGATCATCACCGGCGATGAGGAAGGCGCGGCCGTGCATGGCACGCTGGCCCTGATGGAGCGGATGGCCGCCCATGGGCTGCGTCCCGACCTTTGCCTGGTGGGCGAGCCGACCTCCTCGCAGCGGCTGGGCGATGTCATCAAGATCGGGCGGCGCGGATCGGTCAACATGTGGATCCATGTCGACGGCGTGCAGGGCCATGTCGCCTATCCGCATCTGGCCGACAATCCGATCCCGCGCCTGATCCGCATCCTGTCCGCCATCGATGCGCTGGTGCTGGACGAGGGCAATGACTGGTTCCAGGCGAGCAATATCGAGATCACCAATCTGGATGTCGGCAATCCGACGACCAACGTCATCCCCGCCGCGGCGCAGGCGCGCATCTCGATCCGTTTCAACAATGAACATGGCGGCGCGGAACTGGTCGACCGCATCACCGCCATCGCCGCGGCCGAAGGGGGCAGGGTGGAAGCGAAGATCAGCGGCGAACCCTTTCTGACGGAGCCGGGCATGCTGTCGGACATGGTCGCGGGCGCGATCCGGGACGTGACGGGGGTGGAGGCGGACCTGTCGACCACGGGCGGCACGTCCGACGCGCGCTTCCTCTCGCGCCTGTGCCCGGTGGTGGAATTCGGCCTCAACAATGCGACCATGCACAAGCTGGACGAGGCGGTGGCGCTGGCCGACCTGCGCGACCTCACCGAAATCTACCGGCTGGTTACGGCGAAGGCGCTGGCGAGCTAGGGCATCGTGCGCAAAAGTGGGAACCGGTTTTGGGCTTAAAAGGATGCGGCAACAAAAGCTTGGAGCGTTGCGCGGAACGGCCTGTCCCGGTCCTGTCGAAGGGCAGGAACCCGGTCATGACGGACGGGAATGAAATCCCGCCCCATGAGGAGCGGGATGCGCATGGCCATCCGCTTCAGACGGAGCGATGCCGGACCAGCGGCGCGGGCGCGGCGAAGCGGGCGAGATAATCCTCCTCCCCCATGGGCCGGGCCAGATGATAGCCCTGGAACAGCGTGCAGCCGATCACGCGCAGCATTTCCATCTGCGCCTCTGTCTCCACCCCCTCGACCACCACTTCCATGCCCAGTCCCTGGATCAGCCCGACGACGGCGCTGCAGATCGTGCGCGCTTCGGCCGAAACGGCGATGTCGCGGACGAGCGAGCGGTCGATCTTCACCCGGTCGACCGGCAGTTCGCGCAGCCGCGAGAGGTTGGAATAGCCGGTCCCGAAATCGTCGATGGCGATGCGCACGCCGTCGCGCCGCAGGGCGCGGATCTGGTCCAGCGTCCGCGACTTCATCTCCATCGCGAGCGATTCCGTGATCTCCAGTTCCAGCATGATCGCCGGGGCCTGATGCGCGTCTATCGCATGGCGCAGGCGCATGAAGAAGTCCGCCTGCCCCAGTTCGCGGGAGGAGATGTTGATCGCGATCCGCTGCCTCACCCCGGCCTGCGCCCAGCGCGCCGCCGTTTCGCACACGCGGCTCATGACCCAGTCGCCCAGCGCCACGATGGCGCCGCTTTCCTCCGCAATCGGCACGAAGGAGCCGGGCATCACCAGATCGCGTTCCGGATGCACCCAGCGGATCAGCGCTTCGGCGCCGATCGCCCGGCCGCTGGAAATTTCGATCTGCGGCTGGAATTCGAGGAGGAACTCGTCCCGTTGCAGGCCCAGCAGCAGGTCGCGCTCCAGCTCCGCGCGGTCGGCGGCTTCCAGCGCCAGTTCGGTGGTGAACATCTCGGCCCGGTTACGGCCCTGATGCTTGGCATGATACATGGCGATGTCCGCCGATCGCAGCAGCGCGGGCAGCGTGTCGCCATGTTCGGGATAGCAGGCGACGCCGATGGACGCGCCCAGGTCGATATGCTGGCTGCCGAGGTCGAAGCGTTCGCGCAGCGCGAACTGGATGGCGCGGGCAATGCGGCCGGCCGTGTCGAGATCGGGCATGCTGGGGACGAACAGGGTGAATTCATCCCCCGCCAGGCGGCCGATCAGGCAATCGCCCGCGCCCGCGCTGGCCTGCGCCATGGCGACTTCGCGCAGGCGGCCGGCAACGCGCGCCAGCAACTGGTCGCCCGCCGCATGGCCCAGCGTGTCGTTCACGCCCTTGAACCCGTCCAGGTCGATGAAGAACAGGGCCGCAAGCCCTTCTTCGCTGCGTTCCGCCAGCAGCCGTTCGACCTGCCGGCAGAAGCTGGCGCGGTTGGGAAGGCCGGTCACCTGATCGAACAGCGCCAGCGCCTGCACATGGTCCAGGTTCGTGCGGACCTGGCTGAACAGGCTTTCCATCGCCACGGACAGGTCGGGCAATTCCCGGCCTATGTCCCGCGGCACGGCGGATTGCAGGTCGCCATGGGCCGCCGCCAGCAGGCGTTCGGTCGCACCGTCGATGGCGCTGGCGGTCGTGGCCACGGTACGGCGGGCGGAGGCCCAGCTGAGCGTGCCGCACAGGATCGCGATGATGAGGGAGCGGCCGATGCCGTCCATGTCGGTCGCCTGCCCCTGCCCAAGGACCAGGGACAGGATGAACACCAGCGCCCCCGCGGCGCAGGCGAAGGCAGTGGCGCGGCTCGTCAATGTCACGCCCTGCATGAGTCTCCCTACCCCCGCCAGTCCGGCGTTGGACTGGATCAGTGGGATATGAAGGACAGTGGTTAAGAAAAGGTCAGTGAATCAGTCCGAAAGGCTTATTTTTTGCGCCGCAGGATGACGTAGAGCGCGCCGTCGCCGCCATGGCGCCGATGCGCGATCCGCACGCTGGCGATGCGGTCGGCATAGCTGCTGGTTTCCAGCCAGTGACCGATCTCGCCGCGGATGGCGCCCCGCCGCGAACCGCCGCTGGCGGAGGGGCTTTTCGGCGGTTTCCCGGTGACCACCAGCAATATTCGCACGTCCCTTGCCCAGGCCGAGGCCAGCGCCTGGTTAAGCTGCGAATGGGCCGCCGACAGGCTGTGGCCGTGCAGGTCTATGGTCATGTCCAGGGTCAGATTTCCGCTACGGATTCGGCGCTCCCAGCCCGAATCCAGAGTGGCTGCGGGAGTGCGCGCCGGGACCGTCGTGACTGCCTGAACGGAGGGAGCCGTTAACCCTGTCCCGTCCTTTGCGGGGGTTGGCGGCGTCGGAAGGGAAGAGATGCGCGCGCCCGGCCTCAGCGGCCTTACGGAGCGGGTCAGCGCCGTCCAGAGCGCCTGTTCATCGGAGGTGAGACCGCGTCGGGGCATCGCAGCATGATGTCAGGGCTGCTGACCCAGGCGCGCCGCCGACCCGAGCGGCAGCAGGATCAGCGCGCTGCCCCGCGCCGACATGCCGCCCGCGATGCTGCGCGCATTGCTGCCGGCGCCCCAGAAGCTGTCGAAGCGGTTTGCGCCCTTGATCGCGCCGCCGGTATCCTGCGCGATCCAGATGCCATTGGGTTCCGCCCGGTCCAGCGAGAGCAGCACCGGCGCGCCCAGCGGCACATAGCGGGGATCGGCCGCCACCGTCGCTTCGGGCGTCACGGCGACGCCCATCGCGCCCAGCGGGCCGGCGCCGGTCAGTTCCCGGAAGAAGACGAAGCTCTTGTTCTCGTTCATGATCGCCGCGCCCTCGGCCGGATGGGCGCGCAGATATTGCATGATGTCCTGCATCGACCCGGCCTGGATGAGGCCGCGATCCTTCATCAGCTTGCCGATGCCGGTATAGTCGCGGCCATTCTGCCCGTCATAGCCGATCCGCATCACGCCGCCGTCGGGCAGCAGCAGGCGGCCGCTGCCCTGCACCTGGAGGAAGAAGAATTCCACCGGATCGGCGGCCCATGCCAGTTCCAGCCCCTTGCCGGCGAGCGACCCCGAAACGATTTGCGACCGTTCGTCGAACGGCACCAGATTGCTGCCGTCCACCTTGCCGCGAATGGTCTTGCCCTTCAGGCTGTCGCTGAACTGGCCCAGATTGACGTCGATGAGCGTGGGCGGGCGGCGGTAGATCGGCACCTCGTAACCGGGCTGCCGCGTGCGCGAGCCCGTGATTTCCGGCTCATAATAGCCGGTGACGAAGGCCTTTCCGTCGCCCACCTGCACCGCTTCGAAATAGCGGGCGAAAAATTCGCCGGCTGACGCCTCCGGCCAGCTCGACGCGGCGGCGCAGGCGCTGTTCCAGTCCGTGCCGCGCGTCAGTCCGCTCTGGTCGCCCCGCCGCATCAGCGAAGGGCAGGAGAGGCGGAACGCCTGCAACGCCTTGCGCGAACGCTCGCCCGACGGAATGAGTTCGGTGATGGCCGGGCCGGGGGCGATTCCGGCGCTGACGGCATTGGCTGTATCGGCCGGCGCGGTCGCGGGAGGCGTGACCGGCACGGGCGGACGGGGGGTGGCGGGAACGGGGCGGGTTGCGGTCTCACCGCCGCGAGGCGGCCTTGAGGGCGCAGGCCCACCCGCGCCGGGCGGAATCACGCCGCCGGCGCAAGCGGACAGCAGCAAAGCCGCGGCCAGCGCGCCCCACGACTGACGAAGGCTCATGCCGCCTCGTCGGTCTCGCTGAGCTTCCAGTTGGGATCGGTGCTGCGCAGGTCGCGCGTGAAGGTCCAGATGTCGTTGGTGCCGACAGCGTCGGTCAGCGAACCGGCGACGACATTGCCGTCGCGGTCGCGGGTGACGGCGGCGATGTCCGCCTCGAAACGCAGGGAAATCTCCGCCATGCGGCCCGTGACGCCCGCGTCGACGATCTGCACCTTTTCCATGCGGACCAGGCGGTTGTCGAGGACATGGCCCTCCGCCTCCCGCGCCGCGATCGCTTCCTCGAAGGAGGCGAGAACATCGGCATCGCAAAGCCATTCCAGTTCCTGCCGGTCGCCGCGCCAGAACGCCTCCAGCACCATCTTGTAGGCGGCCTTGGCGCCCTCCACGAACTGGGGCACGTCGAAGCTGCGGTCGGCCGCGATCAGCGCGCGGACGCCCGCTTCGCCGCCGGGAGCGATCAGCCCGTCCGACAGCCGCACCGAATCGCCCGCCATTTCCGGAACCGGGCGCGGCTGCACGATCGTCACCTTGGCGCGTTCCTCCGCCGGGCGAAGCGCAGGCTCCTGCTCATGCCCGGTCCGCTTGCCGAGCACCGAATAAAGCCGCAACGCCAGAAAGCCGGCAATCATGGCGAGGATGACGATCACATACACGGGGTCAGGCACCCTTTGGACTGAATCTGAAACTGTAACGCAACCAACATAGGCATGTTTCCCCGCATATTCAAATGGCCGCTTTTCATGTGCCGCATTGCCCCCTCCTGCCGCCCCTGCTAAGCGCGCGGATCGACATGCGCGGACATTCCGCCCGCCAGGCAAACCTTAAAAACCAGGGAAATGAGATGGCCGAGGAAGCCGATACCATTCAGACCACCGGCAATGGCGCCGACAATGGCCCCCAGATCGCGCTGATCAGCCAATATGTGAAGGACATGTCCTTCGAAAACCCCAATGCGCCCGCCGTCTATCAGTGGCAGGACCAGCCGCAGATCGACGTGCAGTTCAACATCGGCGCCGACAAGGTGGGCGAGGAAGTCGTCGAAGTATCCCTGAAGATCGAGGTCAAGGCCACCGCGCCGCAGGGCACCGCCTTTGCCGTGGAACTGGTCTATGCCGCGATCTTCGGCATGCGCAACGTGCCCGAGGACCAGATGCAGCCCTTCATGCTGGCCGAAGCGCCGCGCCTTCTCTTCCCCTTCGCCCGCCGCGTGCTGGCCGACGCGATCCGCGACGGCGGCTTCCCGCCGCTGTTGCTCGATCCCATCGATTTCGGCGGCCTCTATGTCCAACAGGCGCAGGCCATGGCGCAGACCGCAGGCGAGCCGGCCGGCCACGCCTGAGTCCGGGAATGATCCATCCCCCCGTTCGGGCTGAGCGTGTCGAAGCCCGCCACTTTCTTCCGATGAAGAAGTGCAGCCCTTCGACAAGCCAAGGGCGAACGGGAGGAGGGGTTTTGCCATGAAACTCGCCAGGGCCCTTGGTTCCGTGGGCGGGCTGACGCTCGCCAGCCGGGTGCTGGCCCTTGTCCGCGATTCGCTGGCGGCGCGCTATGTCGGCGCGGGATTCGCGTCGGACGCCTTCAACGGCGTCGCCTTCCGCCTGCCCAACATGTTCCGCGCCCTCTTTGCCGAGGGCGCCTTTTCCGCCGCCTTCATCCCGATGTTCAACCGCAAGGCGGCGGGGCCGGGTGGGGTCGCTGACGGCTATCGCTTCGCTGAGCGGGCGCTGGCCGTGCTGCTGCCGGTGCTGGTCGTCTTCACCGCGCTGCTGATCGCGGCGGCCTGGCCGATCACATGGGCGCTCTCCGGCGGCTTTTCCCGCCAGAACCCGACGCCGGAGCAATTCGCCTTCGCGGTGACGCTCTCGCGGATCACCTTGCCCTATCTGGCGCTGATCAGCCTTGCCTCCCTGCTGGGCGGCATATTGAATTCGCTCGACAAATTCTGGGTGAATGCCGCCGCGCCGATCCTGCTCAACATCGCCATGATCGCGGGGCTGTGGCTGTTCCACGGCGCCGACGAATATGAAACCGCGCGGGTGCAGGCGATTTCCGTCACCGTGGGCGGGGCGCTGCAATTGCTGTGGCTGATCTGGGCCTGCCGCCGGGCGGGCGTGTCGATGAAGCTCAAGCGCCCGCGACTGGACGCGGATGTGAAGGAACTGCTCCGTCTGATCGTGCCGGCGGCGGCGGGGGCCGGGGCTTCGCAGATCAACCTGCTGATCTCCACCGCCCTGTCCGGCTGGCTGCTCGCCTCAGGCTCCATCACCTATATCTATTATGCCGACCGGCTGAACCAGTTGCCGCTGGGGCTGATCGGGATCGGCCTCGGCACCATATTGCTGCCGACCATTTCCCGCCTGCTGTCGACGGGCCAGGAGCAGGTGGCCATGGACACGCAGAACCGCGGCATCGAACTGGCGCTGTTCCTGACCCTGCCCGCGACCGTCGCCTTCATCACCGTGGCGGAACCGATCGTGCGGGGCCTGTTCCAATATGGCCGCTTCACCGCGCTGGATGCGGAGCGCTGCGGCTGGGCGCTGTCCGCCTTTTCCATCGGCCTGCCATCCTATGTCCTCGTGAAGGTGCTGACGCCCGGCTATTATGCGCGCGGGGACACCAGGACGCCGGTCCGCTATGCGATGCTGTCGATCCTCATCAACATCGTCGGGAACATCGTCCTGATCCCGCTGATGGGCCATGTCGGGCCGCCGCTGGCGACGGCGCTGTCCTCCACCGTCAATGTGGCGATGCTCTATTCGACGCTGGTGAAGCGCGGCCATTTCGCCGCCGACGGGCAGTTGCGGCGGCGCCTGCCCCGCCTCGCCGTGGCGGCGGTCGTGATGGGCGGGGCGCTCTATGCCGGCGAAGGGCTGCTCGATCCATGGCTCGGCGGGGCGATGGTCCAGCGCTATGTGGCGCTGGCGGTGCTTGTCGGCGCGGGAATCGCGCTGTACGGGGTGGCCTGCTTCCTTACGGGCGCCTATCGGCTCTCGGACCTGAAGGCGCTGATGCGGCGCAAAAGTGCAACCAAGACAGAGAACGGATAGAAGAATGCGCGTCCTTTCCGGCATCCAGCCGACCGGCAATCTGCACCTGGGCAATTATCTGGGCGCGATCCGCAACTGGGTGCGGATGCAGGACGAGATGGACAGCGGGAGCCAGTGCTTCTTCTTCCTGGCCGACATGCATTCGATCACCGTGCATGAAGGGCGCGAGCAGCGTATCCGCAATGTCCGCGACATGGCCGCCGCGCTGGTCGCCGCCGGGATCGACCCGGACCGCTCCGTCCTCTTCAACCAGGCGCGGGTGCCCGCCCATGCGGAACTGTGCTGGCTGCTGAACGGCACGGCGCGGATCGGCTGGCTCAACCGCATGACCCAGTTCAAGGACAAGGTAGGCAAGGACCGCGAGGGCGCCTCCATCGGCCTGTTCGTCTATCCGGTGCTCCAGGCGGCGGACATCCTGGTCTACAACGCCACCCATGTGCCGGTGGGGGAGGACCAGAAGCAGCATCTGGAACTGGCGCGCGACATCGCCACGAAGTTCAACACCGATTTCGGCGTGGAGCTGTTCACCCTGCCCGATCCGATCATCCCCAGGGAATCGGCGCGCATCATGTCGCTGCGCGACGGCACGGCGAAGATGTCCAAGTCCGACCCGTCCGACATGAGCCGCATCAACCTGACCGACGATGACGATGCGATCATGCAGAAGGTGAAGAAGGCCAAGACCGATCCCGAACCGCTGCCGGACAATGCCGGGGGGTTGGCCGGGCGTCCGGAGGCGAACAATCTTCTCGGCATCTATGCGACGCTGTCGGGCATCAGCGTGGACGCGGTCTGTGCCGAATTCGCCGGCAAGGGCTTCGGCGCGTTCAAGCCGGCCCTGGGCGAACTGCTGGTGGAAACGCTCCGCCCCATCCGTGCGCGGTTCATGGAATTGCGCACCGACGACGCCGCGCTGGACGCCATCCTCGAAAAGGGGGCGGCCAAGGCGTCGGCGGCTGCCGCGCCCACTTTGCGGGCGGCCTATGACGCGATGGGACTGATGCGCTGATGCCGCAGGGGTCGCCAAAGCGGCGGCCCTTTCCGGTTCGTGACGGAATAATCCATGCCGCGGCGTCGTACGGATGGCAGGACATGGTTTGCGCCCGTTCGCCCGTTACGTGCGTTCAAACGATGTTCAGTTGCGTTTTGCCATGGCAGGACGCAAGATGTTTGGCAGGCGAAGTGCCTGGTACAGGACGCAAGAAAAATGACCCGTTTCAAAAAGATCGGCTTCCTCGCGGCGCCCGCTTTGGCGCTTGTGGCGCTGTCAGGCTGCGCGAGTTCCTTCAAGGCGGATGTGGCGCGCTTTCAGCAGCTTCCGGCTCCCGCCGGCCAGAGCTTCACCGTTGTCGCGGACGATCCGCGCCTGGCGGGCGGCCTTGAATTTTCGCATTATGCGGACCTCGTCAGCCAGCGTCTGACCCAGACCGGCTATGTCGCCGCCGGCGATCCCGCGCGGGCCGACCTGATCGTGCGCGTGGCCTATGGCGTCGACAATGGGCGCGAAAAGGTGCGATCGACCGGATTCGGCAATCCCGACCCGTTCTTCTACGGCGGTTGGGGCTGGCGGGGCCGCTGGGGCCGCCCCTGGGGCTATGGCTTCTATGACCCGTGGCTGTTCGGGCCCGGCGGTTATAATGACGTGACCAGCTACACCGTCTATACCGGCGACCTCAGCATGAAGATCGACCGCGCCGCCGACAATCGCCGCCTGTTCGAGGGCAAGGCGCAGGCCCAGTCGCTTTCCAACAAGCTGACCTATCTGGTGCCGAACCTGATCGATGCGATGTTCACCGGCTTTCCGGGCCAGAATGGCGAGAATGTGAAGATCACGCTGCCGCCCGAGAAGAAGGGCTGAGCGGCTTTCCTCAGGGCGGCTCCCAGCCATGCCCCTTTGCCCGGCGGTCGAGGATCGCCGGGCTTTTCTTCTGGAAAGCGCGAGGGTCGCCGGGCGGTCCATCGCACCGGGCCGCCCGTCTCGCTGGAGCGCCTTCGCCGGAACATGGCGCGAATCACGGTCCGTCGTCGACCCCTTGCCGGCCGGCGAAGGGCAGCAGCGCCTCATAGACCGGAAGCGGCGGCTTGCCGTGCACGGAAACCCCGCGGCGCAACAGGAACGCATGCCGCACGATCTCCGCCTGCTGCTCCAGGCCGTAGCGGCGGAACGGCTTTCCCGGCACGATCTCATAGCCGTAGCGGCAGAAGGGATGGCGCATCAGCGGCAGATACCATCTGCCGCCCCGCTGCGCCTGCCAGACATGGGTCATTTCATGGATGAAATGTCCCTGGACGTGCAGGGGGCTGTCGCAGAAATCAGGGCAGAACAGGCCGCTTTCCGGATGAAACCAGAGGTCGCCGTCGGGCGCCATGGTGACTTGCCGCGGCTGGAACGGCCACCATTTGCGATCATGCACCCGCACCCGCCGATAATCGATGGCGGCGGCGAACACCGACCGGGCCAGGGCGGTTTCAGCCTCGGTCAGCGGACGTCCGGTCAATGCGCCTCATGCTCCTTTTGCGGGGGAACGGGAGCGGCGGCGCCGGGCTTCTGGATGATGGCGTCGACCAGCAGGCGGTCGCCATTGGCGAGCAGGAAAGTGAGCGTCATCCTGCCGCGGCCGATCGCCGTGTCGTTGACGCCCCAGAGCATCAGATGCTTGCCGCCCGGCGCGAAGGCGACCGTGGACCTGGCGGGGATGGGGACGCTGTCGAGCGGCTTCATCGTCATCCTGCCGCCCTCGCTCATGCTCTCGTGCATCTCCACCTTCAGCGCATAGTCGGTGAGCACGCCGCGCAGCGCCGTGTCCGCATCGCCGCCATGGGCGATGAAATAGCCGGAGGACGGCATGTCCTTGTTGGGGCTGAGCCGCACCCAGGCCTGATCGACATAGGTGGGCGCGGGATCGCCGCACGCCGTGAGCGCAAGCGGGGCGGCAAGGGCGATTAGGGGGTAAAATGCGCGCATGGGCAAAGGCTTCCTCAATGTCCCGTTTCCGATCGTTTCCTGGAGGTAATCGTCACAGCTTCTTGTGCCAAGCGAAAGCACGCCTATATCCCTTGCGCAAACGCCCTTGCCTTGGCGCTTTCGTGAGGTATGGGGCCGTCAACCGCTGAATATGATTTGGGGTTCAAAGAGGACACAATGGCAAAAGTAATCGGTATCGACCTGGGCACCACCAACAGCTGTGTCGCTGTGATGGACGGCGGCAAGCCCAAGGTGATCGAAAATGCGGAAGGCGCGCGGACGACGCCCTCCATCGTCGCCTTCACCAAGGACGGCGAGCGCCTGATCGGCCAGCCTGCCAAGCGTCAGGCCGTGACCAATCCGGACAACACCATCTTCGCCGTGAAGCGCCTGATCGGCCGCCGCTTCGACGATCCGATGACCAAGAAGGACATGGAGCTGGTGCCCTACAGCATCGCCAAGGGTCCCAATGGCGACGCCTGGGTCAATGCCGGCGGCAAGGATTATTCGCCTTCGCAGATTTCCGCCTTCATCCTGCAGAAGATGAAGGAAACCGCCGAGAGCTATCTGGGCGAGACGGTGACGCAGGCGGTCATCACCGTGCCCGCTTATTTCAACGACGCCCAGCGTCAGGCGACCAAGGACGCCGGCCAGATCGCCGGCCTGGAAGTGCTGCGCATCATCAACGAGCCGACCGCGGCGGCGCTCGCCTACGGGCTGGAGAAGCAGGACGGCAAGACCATCGCGGTCTATGACCTTGGCGGCGGCACGTTCGACATCTCGATCCTGGAGATCGGCGACGGCGTGTTCGAGGTGAAGTCGACCAATGGCGACACCTTCCTGGGCGGCGAGGATTTCGACGCCAAGCTGGTGGAGTTCCTGGCTTCGGGCTTCCAGAAGGATGAGGGCATCGACCTCACCAAGGACAAGCTGGCTTTGCAGCGCCTGAAGGAAGCGGCGGAAAAGGCGAAGATCGAACTGTCCTCGGCCCAGTCGACCGAAGTCAACCTGCCCTTCATCACCGCTGACCAGAATGGGCCGAAGCATCTGGTCAAGACCATCACCCGCGCCGATCTGGAGCGGCTGGTGGCCGACCTCATCAAGCGGACGATGGAGCCTTGCAAGAAGGCGCTGGCCGATGCCGGCGTTTCCGCGAGCGAGATCAGCGAAGTGGTGCTGGTCGGCGGCATGACCCGCATGCCCAAGGTGCGCGAGGCCGTGAAGGAGTTCTTCGGCAAGGAACCGCACACCGGCGTGAACCCCGACGAAGTGGTCGCCATGGGCGCCGCCATTCAGGCGGGCGTGTTGCAGGGCGACGTCAAGGACGTGCTGCTGCTGGACGTCACTCCGCTGTCGCTGGGCATCGAGACGCTGGGCGGCGTGTTCACCCGCATGATCGACCGCAACACCACCATCCCGGCCAAGAAGAGCCAGGTCTATTCGACCGCCGACGACAATCAGCAGGCGGTGACGATCCGCGTGTTCCAGGGCGAGCGTGAGATGGCGGCGGACAACAAGCTGCTCGGCCAGTTCGATCTGGTCGGCATCCCGCCCGCGCCGCGCGGCGTGCCGCAGATCGAGGTGACGTTCGACATCGACGCCAACGGTCTGGTCAACGTCCATGCCAAGGACAAGGGCACGGGCAAGGAACAGCAGATCCGCATTCAAGCTTCGGGCGGTCTGTCGGACGCCGACATCGACCAGATGGTCAAGGATGCCGAGCGCTTCGCCGAGGAAGACAAGAAGAAGCGCGAGGCGGCCGAGGCGAAGAACAATGCCGAAAGCCTGATCCACACCACCGAGCAGCAGCTTTCCGAGCATGGCGACAAGGTCGATGCTGGCCTGAAGTCGGAGATCGAGACCGCGATCGCGGCCACAAGGTCTGCGGTCGAAGGCGGCGATGCGGAAGCCATGAAGGCGAAGGCGCAGGAACTCGCCACGGTCGCGATGAAGCTGGGGCAGGCCATTTACGAGAAGGAGCAGGCGGCTGCGGCTGCTCCGGGCGCGGACGCGCCGAAGGCGGATGACGATGTCGTCGATGCCGAATTCTCCGAAGTGGACGATAACAAGGCGTAAGCTGATGTGCTTGCCCCGTCAGGACTGTTATGGCCTTGACGGGGCAGGGACGCCGGGGGCGAGATGAGTACCGAAATCGACTATTACGAACTGCTCGAAGTCGAGCGCACGGCGGACGCCGCCACGATCAAAAGCGCCTATCGCAAGCTGGCGATGAAATATCACCCGGACAAGACCGGGGGCTGCACCGACAGCGAGGCCAAGTTCAAGGCCGTTTCGGAAGCCTATGAATGTTTGAAGGACCCACAGAAGCGCGCGGCCTATGACCGGTTCGGCCATGCGGCGTTCCAGAATGGCGGCGGTTTCGGCGGCGGGCGCGGCGGCGCGGGCGGCTTTTCCGATCTGGGCGATATTTTCGAGACGATCTTCGGTCAGGCGGCGGGCGGCTTCGGCGGCGGGCGGCAGGCGCAGCGGCGCGGGGCGGACCTGCGCTACGACATGGAAATCACGCTGGACGACGCCTATCATGGTAAGAAGACCGAGATCGAGATCGAGGTTTCGGCCCCTTGCGAAAGCTGCGACGGCTCGGGCGCGCAGCCGGGCACCGGGGTCAAGAGCTGCGGCACCTGCCATGGCCATGGCCAGGTGCGGGCGCAGCAGGGCTTTTTCGTGGTCGAGCGGACCTGCCCGTCTTGCCATGGCGCGGGTCAGGTGATCGAAAGCCCCTGCCGTAGCTGCCGGGGCGAAGGGCGGGTGGACAAGCCCAAGGCGCTTTCCGTCAACATCCCCGCCGGCGTCGACGAAGGCACGCGCATCCGCCTGTCGGGTGAGGGCGAGGCGGGGGCGCGGGGCGCGCCGGCCGGCGATCTCTACATCTTCCTGCATGTGAAGCGGCATGCGATCTTCGAACGGGACGGCACGACCCTGTTCGCGCGCGCGCCGGTCAGCTTCACGACCGCCGCCCTGGGTGGGGTCATCGAGGTGCCGGGGCTGGATGGCCGGCGGCATGAGATCAAGATTCCGAGCGGCATCCAGTCGGGCAAGCAGATCCGCCAGCGCGGCGCGGGCATGCCTGTGCTGAACGGGCGTGGGCAGGGCGATCTGGTGATCCAGGTCGACGTCGAGACGCCGACCAAGCTGAGCGCCAAGCAGCGCGAACTGCTGGAAGCCTTTCGCGAGACGGAAACCGGCGAGGAATGCCCGCAATCGACCGGCTTCTTCAGCAAGCTCAAGGAATTGTGGGGGGACTGATTTTCCCTCCACCCTTCGGATGGTCTTCCCTGCCTTCGTTCGCCCCGAGCTGGTGGAGGGGCTTTTCTTTCTTCGAGGAGAAGGGAAGGGCTTCGCCGGGCTCAGCCTGAATGGCGACAGGGCAGGGACTTTCGGTCCCGCCGCGCCCAGGCGTAAAAGGGAAATCCCCCCGCCATCAGCAGGAAGCTTGCTCCGCTGGGCACCAGCCCCGCGCCCCATAATGTCCAGAGCGCATAGCAGAGCCCCAGCAGAGCGGCGGGCATCGCCAGCCGAAACCTGAGCGCCGCCAGCGCGCAGCCGACATAGAGCCAGAGCGTGGCCGAGGTCGACAGCAGCGCCATCGCCGTGAACAGCGCCACCAGCCCCTGCAGGCTGTTGGCGATCAGCATCAGCGTTCCGAGCAGGCAGGACAGCAGCAGCGCGCGGACCGGCGTGCCGCGGCCGTTGGTCCCGGCCAGCCAGCGCGGCAATTCGCCGCCCCGCGCCATGGCAAGCGGCACTTCACCCTGCAACAATGTCCAGCCATTGAGCGCCCCCAGGCAACTGATCGTGGCGAAGACCGCGATGAGTCCCGCCGGGCCGGGCGACCAGTAATGCGCGACGAAGGCGGCGAAGGGGGAGCCGGACCGGCTTTCCTCCGCCGGCAGGGTGAGGGCGATGCCGGAGCAGACCAACAGGTAGATGAGGCCGGTGACCGCCGTGCCGATCAGCGTGGCGCGCGGGATTGTCCGGGCGGGATCGCGCACCTTGTCGGCGGCGACGCTGGCCGATTCGAAGCCGAGCAGCGCCCAGAGCGTCAGCGCGGCCGAGGCGGTGATGCCGGCGCTGGTGAAGCCTTGCGCGGGGAATGGCGCGACCTGCGCCCGGCCATGGCCCAAGGTCAGGGCGAGCAGGACGAAGACGACAGCGATCGGGATCAGCTTGATCGCGGTGGTGGCGAGCTGGGTCGCGCCCGCGGCGCGCGCGCCGACCAGGTTGATGCCGGTCGTCGCCCAGAGGAAACCGATGGAAAGGAGCGCCCCCATTCCGGGCCGGTGCAGCGCGGGCAGGATGCTGCTGAGATTGGCGGTGGCGGCGACGGCGATGGTGACATTGGTGAAGATCACCGAAATCCAGTATATCCACCCGATCGCGAAGCCGGCGGACGGGCCATAGGCGCGGGTGATGAACTGCGCCGTGCCGCCGGCGTCGGGCATCCGCACCGTCAGCCGGGCGATGACATAGGCAAGGAGGAGGGAGCCGGCGATGGTGAATATCCAGCCCGCCACCGCATCCCAGCCGAACGGCGCGAGCGAGGCGGGCAGCAGGAACACGCCGGACCCGATCATGTTGCCCATCACCAGCGCAATGCAGGCGGGCAGGCCGAGCGTGCGGCTTGCCGGCACTGGCCCGTTCACGAAGCGGCTCGCTGCATCATGTCCCGTTTGATGGGCCCATGCCGCGCCGCGCGCAATGGGTCAATGGTCGGTGGCGATGACGGGCAGCGGTGGACGGTCCGTTGCGGGCGCCATGCGCGACGGGCGCCTGCGAAGGCAGGGCGCGGCTTTTCCGCCTTCGCTCGATTGACTGGGGCGGTTTGCCGAACGCGGGAGCATCGGCCTGCAAGCGGGATCGCGCCGCTCAAAATCCAGCCATGATGCGCGCGGTCATGAGGATGAGCTTTCTGCAATCGCGTTCGAAGCCATTGCATTTGCGGATTTTTCCCGCTGACCCCAGATAGGCGTCGATGCTGCAACGCAGCAATCCTTTTATCAAGAGGTCGCCATGTTCTCCCTGTTGTCGCTATATTTCGCCTATCGCCGCGATGTCGTCGTTGCCGAACGCTATGTCGCCGGACTGGCCAGGGCCGAAGCCCGCCCTGCCGCCCCGGCGGCGCGGCGTCCGGCCGAACGACTGTCCCTCGCCGCCTGAAACGCAGGGACGCTCCGCCCGGCTTGGGCCGGGTGGAGCGCCTTGCCTGCCCCGGCGGTCAGGCCGCCAGGAACATATCCGGGTCGAGCGCCATCAGGCTGTCGGCGCCGCCCTCGATCTTGCGGCGGAGCGCGCCGGCGTCGGGCATGATGCGTTCCGCGAAGAAGCGGGCGGTCACCAGCTTGGCTTCCAGGAATTTCGCGTCGCCTTCCCCCGCCGCGAGCAGGGCCGCCGCGGCCTTGCCCATGCGCAGCCACATCAGGCCGGTCGCGACGATGCCCAATATGTGCATATAGTGCACCGCCCCCGCCCCGGCATTGTCGGGGTTCTTCATTGCATTCTGCATCAGCCACATGGTCGCCGCGCCAAGCTGGCCGCTCGCCTTTTCCAGCGCCTCCGCAAGGCCGGCGAGCTTCTCGTCACCCTTGGCCTGCGCCACTTCATCCGCGACGATCTTCAGGAAGGCCTGAAGCGCGCGGCCGCCGTTCATCGGCAGCTTGCGCCCGACCAGATCCATCGCCTGCACGCCGTTGGTGCCTTCGTAGATCTGGGCGATGCGGACGTCGCGGACATATTGTTCGACGCCATTTTCCCAGATGTAGCCATGGCCGCCGAACACCTGCTGCGCCATGACGGTGACGTCGAAGCCCTTGTCCGTGCCATAGCCCTTGATCACGGGGGTCAGCAGTTGCACCAGATCGTCGGCGGCCTGGCGTTCCTCTTCGGTGGCGGCCTGATGGGAAAGGTCGACCTGGAGCGCGCCCCAGAGCATCAGCGCGCGCAGCCCTTCGGTCAGCGCCTTCGCCTCCATCAGCATGCGGCGGACGTCGGGATGGACGAACAGCGTGTCGGCCTTTTCCTCCAGGTCCCTGGGGCCGGTCAGGGCGCGGCCCTGACGGCGGTCATGGGCATAATGGGCGGCGTTCTGATAGGCGATCTCCGCCTGTCCCAGGCCCTGGAGGCCGACGCCCAGCCGCGCGGCGTTCATCATGATGAACATGGCGGCCAGACCCTTGTTCTCCTCGCCCACCAGCCATCCGGTGGCCCCGTCATAGTTCATGACGCAGGTGGCGTTGCCGTGAATGCCCATCTTGTGTTCGAGCGATCCGCAGGAGACCGCGTTGCGCTGCCCCAGCGATCCATCCTCGTTCACCAGCAACTTGGGCACCACGAACAGCGAAATCCCCTTGCTGCTGTCCGGCGCGCCGGGGGTCTTGGCAAGGACGAGGTGGATGATGTTTTCGGCAAGGTCATGCTCGCCCGCGGAAATGAAGATCTTGGTGCCGCTGATCGCGTAGCTGCCGTCGGCGTTCGGAACCGCCTTGGTCTTGATGAGGCCAAGGTCGGTGCCGGCATGCGGCTCCGTCAGGTTCATCGTCCCGGTCCATTTGCCCGACACCATATTGGGCAGATATTTCCGCTTCTGTTCCTCGCTGCCCTTGGCGAGCAGGGCGGCCACCGCCCCGCTGGTCAGGCCATGATACATTTCGAAGCTGTGATTGGCCGAGAGGATATATTCGCTGACCGCCGTGGCGACGACATGGGGCAGGCCCTGGCCGCCATATTCGGCCGGCGCGTGCAGCGTGGTCCAGCCGCCCTCGACATAGGCGTCATAGGCCGCCTTGAAGCCGGTCGGGGTGGTGACGCTGCCGTCGGGGTGGCGGGTGCAGCCTTCCCTGTCGCCCACGGCGTTCAGGGGGAAGAGGACTTCGGCGGCGATCCTGCCGCCTTCGGTCAGGATCGCGTCGACCAGGTCCGCCGACGCATTTTCGAAGCCGGGGAGGTTGGTGTAGCGGTCCAGCCCCACGATGTGATCGAGCACGAAGCGGGTGTCGCGGACGGGGGCGGTATAGCTGGGCATGATCTTCTCCGGACGGTTCTGTTCTGGTGGGGGATTATCTGTCGAGGACGGTCACGAACTGCGAGAGTTCCGCGATGGCGGCGTCTATGTCGTCCTTCTGCCGCGTGAGCAGGTCGATGCGCGCCCTGCACTTTTCTATGGTGACGCGGCGCTGTTCCTCATGCTCCTCGTCGGCGTCATAGAGGTCGATCATCTCGCGTATGTCGGACAGGCTGAAGCCGACCCGCTTGCCGCGCAATATCCAGGCCAGGCGGGCGCGGTCGCGGCGCGAATAGATGCGGGCGAGGCCCTGCCGTTCCGGGGCGATCAGCCCTTCATCCTCGTAGAAGCGCAGGGCGCGGGCGGTGACGCCGAATTCTTCCGACAGGTCGGTGATGGTATAAGACTGCCGGTCGCTGTGATCGGGCAGTTCGATACCGGCGATACTGGTGTGTTTGTCCATGCCGGCTGATGTAACGGTGCTTTACGTTTACGTCAAGGTGAGTGTGCGGCCCCTGGCCCTTTTGTCCTAGTGACAGGGCGGGCCGTCGCCGCTAGGGCGTGGGCCATGATGGGGGCAGTCAGACGATCGGAATCGGCAAGGGGCCTGCTGGCCGCGCTGGCCCTGCTCGTCCTCGCGATCCAGCTTGTCGCGCCTTCGGGCTTCATGCCGGTGCGGACCGAACGGGGCGTCGTCGTGACGCTCTGCACCGGGCAGGGCGCGGTGAATGTCGTGGTCGACCGGGGCGCCTTCGACCGGCATGGCGAGTCGGGCCGGCATCGTCCGGACGACGGTGCGCCGGGGCAGCAGCATTGCCCCTTTGCCGCATCGGTGCAGCCGCTGGTTCCGCCGCTGGCTCTGGCCGACCTGCCCCTGCCCGCCTGGCAGCTTGGTTTCGGGCCCATCGCCTTCGCGCTCAAGACCGGGCTGATCGCGCGGCTGGCCGCGCCGCCGCCGCCCTCCTCGGGGCCGCCCGCCTTCTGAAAATCCGCCATTTTTCCGCGATTTTTCAGTAAGGTTATCATTTCATGCCAGTCTTTTCCGTTTCGCGCGGCGTCTCGCTGTGCGCGCTTGCCTGTTCCCTGTCCGCTCCCGCTTTGGCCGAGGAGGCCGAGCAGAGCCGGATCATCGTCACCGCCAGCCCCGTGGTGGAGGAAGCCGCGGCGAAAGTCGTCCGCACCCCCGGCGGCGTCGACGTGGTGTCGGCCGGGGATTTCGAGGACAGGCTCGCCATCTCCCTGCGCGATGCGCTGAGCTTCTCGCCCGGCGTCTACACCCAGCCGCGCTTCGGGCAGGAGGTGCGCATCTCCATTCGCGGGTCGGGCCTGTCGCGCGGCTATCATATGCGCGGGCTGACGCTGTTGCAGGATGGCATCCCGATCAACATGGCCGACGACAATGGCGACTTCCAGGAACTGGACCCGCAGGTCTTCCAGCATCTGGAGGTCTATCGCGGCGGCAATGCGCTGCGGCTGGGCGGGTCGACGCTGGGCGGGGCGATCAATGCGGTGACGCCGACCGGGCGCACGGCGCCGGGCGTGGAGATGCGGGTCGACGGCGGGTCGTTCGACACGTTGCGGGCGAAGGCGGCCTATGGCCATGCCGACGCGCGGGGCGACGCGTGGGCCGCGGTGACCGCCGACCGGTCCGACGGCGACCGCGACCATGGACGGCGCAGGGCGCTGCGCTTCAACGGCAATGTCGGGCTGAAACTCAGTGAGCGGGTCGAAACGCGCTTCTATGCCAGCGTGCAGACGATCCGGCAGAAGTTGCCCGGCGCGCTCAATGAAAGCGACGCGCTGGATCATCCGGCGAAGGGCAATTTTACCGGCGATCAGGCGCGCAACATCGATTCGATCCGCTTGCAGAACCGCACCACGGTGGCGCTGGATGGCGGGGAGCTGGCGTTCGGCGTCTATTACAACGCCAAGGCGCTGGATCATCCGATCTATCAGGTCGTGGACCAGAAATCGGAGGATCGCGGGGTCTTTGCCAGCCTCGACCTGACAGGTGACCTTGGCGGGATGCCGGTCGGGCTGACGCTGGGCACGCAGGCGCGTTTCGGGCAGGGCCGGTTCCGGCAGTTCGTCAATGTGAACGGCAGGGCGGGGGCGCCGACATCCTATCAGAAGGCGCGGGCGCAGACGATCAACAGCTATGGCGAGGCGCGGATCGCGCCGCTTGCGGGGCTCTGGCTGATCGCGGGCGGCATCTACACCCATGGCGAGCGGCGGCTGGACAACCGCTTCGCTCCGGCGCGGAGCGGGGATGCGTCCTTTGACGCCTTCGCGCCGAAATTCGGGCTGCTGGTGGAGCCGGCGCAGGCGGTGCAATTCTATGCGAACTACAGCCGGTCGGTGGAACTGCCGGGCTTTATCGAGCTTGGCCAGACGCAGTTCGATACGCTGGCCGTCGGCTTCGTCCCGCTCCAGCCGCAAAAGGCATGGACAGCGGAGATCGGCACTCGCGGGACGCTGGGCATGGCCCGTTGGGACATCAGCATCTACCGGGCCGATCTTCGCGGCGAGATGCTGCAATATGGCGCGGGCGACAGCGCCATTCCGGCGGCGACCTTCAATGCGGGCCGCACGCGCCATCAGGGCGTCGAGGCAGGACTGGACCTGACGCTGACGCCTTGGGCGACGCTGCGGCAAGTCTATCAATATAGCGATTTCCGCTTCCGGGGCGATGCGCAGTTCGGGAACAACCGCCTGCCGGTGGCGCCGCGCCATTTCTACCGGGCGGAACTGAAGCTGGGGACGGACCGGCTGAGCATTTCGCCCGCCGTCGAATGGCTGCCGCAGGGGGCTTGGGTCGACTATGCCAATACCAAGCGGGTCGGGGATTATGCGACCCTGAACCTCGGCGCGCAGGCGGAAGTGCGGAAGGGGCTGGCCCTGTTCCTCGATGCGCGCAACCTGACCGGCGAGCGGGCCGTGGGCGACATCAGCGCGGTGGTTCGCTATGTGCCGGACAATCCGGCGACTGTGGCGAATGAAGGCAGCGTCGCCTTTTATCCCATCGAACGGCGCGCCTTCTATGGCGGGGTGCGCGCCCGGTTCTAATTCAAGCGTCATTCCCGCGAAGGCGGGAAACGCAGTTCAGCAAAGCTAATCCATCTCCGACGCGGCATCCCGTCTATTCTTATGGGAGATGGGTTCCCGCCTTCGCGGGAACGACAATGGGAGAGATAATCTAAGGAGCACTGGAGCCGACTCGGTAATAGGTTTAGGGGCAGGCGGATGTTGCGCCTTTCCGGACTGAAACTGCCCCTCGACCATCCCGCCGGGGCGATGCCCGCCGCCATTTGCGAGCGGCTGGGCCTCGAACCGCAGGAATTGCTGGGCCATGTCGTCGTGCGCCGGGGCAATGATGCGCGGCGGAAGAATGCGATCCAGCTCGTCTATACCGTCGATGTCGAACTGGTCGACGAGGCGGGCGTGCTGGCGCGCTTCGCGAAGGATCATGACGTCCGCCCGCGCCCGGACACCGGTTATAAATTCGTGGCCAATGCGCCGCCGGGCTGGTCGGGCAAGCGCCCCGTCGTGATCGGCGCGGGTCCGTGCGGGCTGTTCGCCGGCCTCATCCTCGCGCAAATGGGCTTCCGGCCGATCATCCTCGACCGGGGCAAGGTGGTGCGGGAACGGACCAAGGATACCTGGGGCCTCTGGCGGCGGGCCGAACTCAACCCCGACAGCAATGTGCAGTTCGGAGAGGGCGGGGCCGGGACCTTTTCCGACGGCAAGCTTTATTGCCGCGTCAAGGACCCGCGCTTCCTGGGCCGCAAGGTGCTGGAGGAATTCGTCGCGGCCGGTGCGCCCGACGACATCCTGACCGAGGCGCATCCGCATATCGGCACCTTCCGGCTGGTTTCCATGGTGGAAGCGATGCGGCGGCAGATCGAGGGGCTGGGCGGCGAATATCGATGGCAGCACCGGGTCGACGAACTGGAGCTGGAGCGGCAGGCGGACGGCACGCAAAAGCTGCGCGGGCTGCATCTGGCGGATGGCGGCTTCATCGAGGCGGACCATGTCGTGCTGGCGGTGGGCCACAGCGCCCGGCCCACCTTCGAGATGCTCCACCGCCGGGGCGTGCATATCGAGGCGAAGCCCTTTTCCATCGGCGTGCGGATCGAGCATCCGCAAAGCTGGATCGACCGGGCGCGCTATGGCAGTTGCGCGGGGCATCCGGTGCTGGGGGCGGCGGCCTACAGCCTGGCCCATCATTGCGCCAATGGGCGGACGGTCTACAGCTTCTGCATGTGCCCCGGCGGGCGGGTGGTGGCTGCGACGTCCGAGGAGGGGCGCGTCGTCACCAACGGCATGAGCCAATATTCGCGGGCCGAGTTCAACGCCAATTCAGGGCTGGTCGTCGGCATCGATCCGGAACGGGACTATCCCGGCGGGCCGCTGGCGGGGATCGAATTGCAGCGCCATTGGGAAAGCATGGCCTTCGTCGCGGGCGGCGAAAGCTATCATGCGCCGGGGCAGAAGGTGGGCGATTTCCTTGCCGGCCGCGCCTCGACCGGGTTGGGGGAGGTCGTCCCTTCCTACAAGCCGGGCGTGACCCTGACCGACCTGTCGCGCTGCCTTCCCGAATTCGTGCTGGAGGCGTTCCGCGAGGCGATCCCGGTCTTCGGCCGGCAGATCGCGCGCTACGACCATCCGGACGCGGTGATGACGGGGGTGGAGACGCGCACCTCCTCCCCCATCCGCATCACGCGGGGCAGGGACTTCCAGAGCCTGAATGTCGCGGGGCTTTATCCGGCGGGCGAGGGGGCAGGCTATGCGGGCGGCATCCTTTCCGCGGCCATCGACGGCATCAAGGTGGCGGAAGCGGTGGGGCTGGGCATCGCGGCGACATGACGTCGCATCTTCCCGATTGCGCAGCCATGCGGGACCTGCCGCTTTGGCGGGGTGAAACAAAGCGGTCACGCACCCGTCATCCTATCGTCTCCTGACCGACGCTCTGCCGTAACTCCAGCGTCAAGGCGCCGTCATGCAGCCGCGTTAGCAGTCGTGGCATGACGACCAGCCCCGACCGCTGCATGCGCATTCCGGCCGCCGACAAGGCGCGGCTGCGCGTCCTTTTCCTTGCCAAACATGCCTGCGCGGGCGGGCGGCCGGACGCAGTGGACGGCAATCACGCCATCTATCATCATGAGATGCGCTCCACGCTGGAGGGCATCGGCCTCCATGTCGCCGCCGCCAGCCGCTATGATGCCCTGTTCGAACGGCCCGATGCCGATTTCGTCGTCACCCTGCTCAATCGCGGCGGCTTCCAGAACAGCGAGATGCTGGCGCCCCTGCTGCTGTCGTGGCGCGACGTCCCCTTTCTGGGCGCCAGCCCGATCGTGCGCGGCGTGTCGGACGACAAATATCTGAGCAAGCTGATCGCGCGCGCCCGCGGCGTGCCGACCATGAAGGCGCAGCTCTTCCGGCGCGGCGGCCTGCCCAGCGGCCCCGCTTTCGCGGCCGAGCGGCTGGTGGTGAAGCCGAACGCATCCTCCGCCTCCTGGGGGCTGGCCATGGTCGACGGCTGGGCCGAGGCGCTGGTCCATGCCGATCATCTGTTCGACCTGGGCCATGACGTGCTGGTGGAGGCCTGGGCTCCGCTGCTGGATGTGGCGGTGCCGGTGGTGGGCGGCAGCGGCAACGCCCCCTGGGTGCTGCCGCCGATGATGTACGTCCCCGCCGACCCGCATCGCGAGCGCAGCTATGAGGAAAAGCGCGGCCTGGTGGATGCGGGCGACGATCCGCTGGTGCTGGTCGAGGATCGCGACCTGCGCGAGCGGCTGGAGGATTTGACCCGCCGCCTGCTGCCCGAATTCTGGCCGTTCGACTATGGCCGGTTCGAGTTCCGCTACGATCCGGCGACCGATGCGCTGCTGTTCATGGAACTGAACCTGTCCTGCAATCTCTGGTCGAAGAAGACCATTTCGCGTTCCGCCCGTTCGCTGGGCGTGGATCATCCCGCGCTGGTCGAGACCATCGTCGCGCACAGCCTGTTGCGGCAGGGGCTATTGCGGCAGGGGCTGTCGGCCGACGTGCCGGACCGGGCGGCGGCATGACGACGGCATTGATCCTGGCGGGCAGGCGCGACGGCCTGACCGATCCGCTGGCGCTGGAGGCGGGCGTGTCGCACAAATGCCTGGCGCCCGTCGCCGGCAGCCCGATGCTGACCCATGTGGCCGCGGCACTGGCGGCAAGCGACGGGATCGGGGAGATCCGCGTCGCCATCGAAGATACCGAAGTGCTGGCGGGCGTACCGCTGCTGCGCCGCCTGCTCGACAGCGGCCGGATGATGCCGGTGGCCGCGCGGCCCAATCTGGTCGACAGCATCCTTGCCGCCGCGCATGGCGCGCAGTTCCCGCTGTTCATCACCACCGCCGACAATGTGCTGCTGACGCCCGAAGCGGTGGCCGACATGCTGGGCCAATGCGGGACGCCGGGAACCGACGCGGCGGTCGCCTTCGCCCGGCGCGAGTCCGTGCTGGCCGCCCATCCGGAGGGGCAGCGCAAATTCTACCGCTTTGCCGAGGGCAGCTATTCCAACTGCAACAGCTATTGGCTGAAGGACCGCGCAGCCCTGACGGCCGCGGAGACATTCCGGTCGGGGGGGCAGTTCGTCAAGCATCCGATGCGCATCGTCAACGCCTTCGGTTTCCTGAATCTCGTCCGTTTCCGCCTTGGCATCGGCACGCTGGCGGAGACCTTCGCCCGCTTTTCCCGGCGGTTCGGCATGACCATCGCGCCGGTGATCCTGAGCGACGGCGCGGTCGCCATCGACGTCGACAACAGCCGCACCCGCGCCATCGCGGCGGAACTGCAGAACGCCCGCATGACGGTGGCGCAGGCGGCGGAGTAGCCGCCTTGTTCACCCTGCGCGCCCTGCCCGCCGGACCGGGCGACAATGAGCTGATGGCCGCCTATCACCGGGGGCTGCGCAGCCATTGGAGCCTGAGCCGACGGGTTCTTGCGCGGCTGTTGGCGGAGGCGGGGCAGGGCGGCTGGAGCCGCGCCGAGCGGGCGATGCTGAGCGAAGCCGCGCGCGCCCAGGGCCTGTCGATGCGCGACCGCAAGGGGCTGCACCGGCTGCTCAATCCGGGCGCCTTTCCGCTTGCCGCCAACCCGCTCAAGAACAAGCGCCTGTTCGTCCGGCTGGTGCGGGAGGCGGGCCTGCCCGCGCCGGACAGCCACGATCCGGAGCGGGAGGCGCTGGCGCAATGGCTGGGCCGCCATCATGACATCATCGCCAAGCCCAGCTACACGTCCAGGGGGCGGGGCGTGGAGCGTTTCGTCCGGGACGGGGACCGCTGGCGCGGCGGCCATCGCCGCCTGTCCGAAACGGCGCTGCTCGCCCGGCTGCATCGGCAATGGGCGCGGGGCGGCGTCATCCAGCAGCGGCTGGCCACCCATCCGGCGCTGGAGCCGGTTTCGCCCGGCGCGCTGCCGACCCTGCGGGTCGTGACCGTCCTTGATGAGCGGGGCGCGCCGGAGGCCTGCGCGCTGGCCTTGCGCCTGTCGGCGGGGGAGGGGCGGCCGGTCGACAATTTCAATGCGGGCAATCTGGTGCTGGCGGTGGACGATGCGGGGCGCTGCGGCGCTGCGTGGCGCGGAGGCATGGGACGGGTTCGTCCGGGCCGGCACCCCGCCACCGGTGCGATGCTTGAAGGCATGATGCTTCCCGACCGGGATGCGGCGGAGGCCCTGGCGCTGGCCGCGCACCGGCGCTTTAGCGAGGGCTTCGCGGTCATCGGCTGGGACATCGGCATGACCGCGCAGGGACCGGCGCTGATCGAGGGGAACTGGAACCCCGGCACGGACATTGTGCAACTTGTCAGCGGGCGAGGCGTCGGGACCGGACGCATGGGCGCATTATACCGCCATCATCTCGACCGTTTGCCTGATCGACGCTGGCGCACGGCCCGCGCCATCGAAACGGAGGCGCGGCGGTGATCGTCCTCTACGTCCATGCCCTGGCGGCGACCGGCGTGGTGCGCAATGCGCGGCTGCTGGCGGCCGCCCTGGCGGAGCGCGGCCATCAGGTGGAACTGGTGACGGCCGCGCCCGGTGGGGAGGGCGTTCCGGGCGTGCGCCACCATGCGCTGCTCCAGCGAAGCCATGCCTCCCGCCTGATCGAAAAGCTGATCGCGATCCACGCGCTGCGCCGCCATTTGCGGCGGCGCGCGCCGGGCCTGCTGATCTCCGCCGGCAATCACGGTCATTTCGCCGCCTGGGCGGCCAGCAGGGGGCTTGGCGGCCTGCGCCGCGTCTATCGCATCAGCAACGACATGGTGCGTGCCGTTCCGGGCGCCCCGCATGGCGGATCGGCGGGGTGGGAGCGGCGGATCATGACCCGCCTGATCGCCGCCGACGCCGACCGGGTCGTGCTGGTGTCGCCGACGCTGGCCGCCGCGCCGGCCTTTGCGGCGGCGGCGCGCGAGGGGC